>JAZRIF010000139.1:0-3213 GCA_045645165.1 Eubacteriales bacterium | reverse complement strand
CCCGCCCCCGACGAGATCCGCGCCACCTACTTTGATCGCAAGATCTACACCAAGCCCCTGTTCCTCTGCGAGTACTCCCACGCCATGGGCAACGGCCCCGGCTGTCTGAAGGAGTACTGGGATCTCATCTACTCCGAGGATCGTTTCATGGGTGGTTGTGTCTGGGAGTTCATCGACCACTCCTGCGCCATCGGTGACAACCGTCTGGCCGAGCCCCACTACACCTACGGCGGCGACTTCGGTGACGCCCCCCACGACGGCAACTTCTGCGTGGACGGTCTGGTATACCCCGACAGACGCCCCCACATGGGTCTGATGGAGTACAAGCAGGTCATCAAGCCCTTCTCGGTGGAGTCCTTCGACCCCACTACGGGCAAGGTCGTGATCAAGAGCCGCCGCTATTTCACCGATCTGTCCGATCTGGACTTCGTCTGGACGGTAGAGTGCAACGGCGAGACCGTGGCAAGCGGCCGCGCCCTTCTGCCCGTTGAGCCTCAGGAGACCGCAGAGCTCACCATCCCCGCCGAGGCGTGGGACGTGGACGGCGACCGCTACGTCACGGTCACCGCCTATCAGAATACCGCTACCCCTTGGGGCGGCGTGGGCTTTGAGGTGGGCTTTGAGCAGCTGGCCATTCCCGCCGAGAGGTCTGCTCCCATCCCCATGGCCGAGACCATGTCTCCCTACGCCATCATTGGCTATACCGCTACCGCCGACACCATCACGGTGGAGACCGCTTCTACGGCTTACACCGTTGACCGCTACCACGGCCTCATCACCTCCATGACCGACAACGGCCACGAGCTGCTGGCTTCGGCCGTGAGGCCCACGGTCTGGCGCGCCCCCACCGATAACGACCGCAACATCCGCCATCATTGGCAGAATCGCGGTTACTACGGCGCCGCCGTCAAGTGCTACGCCTGTGACGTAACCGCTTCGGATGCAAATTCCGTGACCGTCACCGCCAAGCTTTCCATGAGCGCCGCGGTTCAGCGTCCCTTCCTGCACCTGGATGCTGTTTATACCTTCCATGCCGAGGGCGGTGTGACGCTGACCTACCATGCGAAGGTTGCTGAAGGCTCACCCTTCCTGCCTCGCTTCGGCGTGGAGTTCCTCATGCCCGAGGAGAATGAGACCCTGCGCTACTTCGGTCGCGGCCCCGTGGAGAGCTACCGCGACAAGCGCCATGCCTCCCGTCAGGGTCTGTTCGAGACCACGGTAACTGATCACTTCGAGCATTACGTCCGTCCCCAGGAGAACATGGCTCACGCCGACACCCGCTGGATGCTGGTGTCCTCCGTCGCGGGTCAGGGACTTCTGGCCGTGACGACGGGCAAGGACTTCAGCTTCAACTGCGCCCACTTCACTCCCGCGCAGTTGACCGAGACCCCCCACGACTACGAGCTTGTTCCCATGAAGGAGACCTGCGTGAATCTGGATATGATCCAGTCGGGCATTGGCTCCAACTCCTGCGGCCCCGGTCTGTATCCTCATTGGCAGCTCTCCGAGAAGGAGTTCGACTTCTCCATCCGTCTCATGCCCGTATTTGCCCATGCCGCGGATCCCTTTGAAGAGACTTACAGAGCATGAAATTAATGCGACTCGATAAGTATTTGAGCCTCGCCGGCATCGCCTCCCGCACAGAGACCTCCAAGGCCGTGCGGGGGGGCGAGGTGCTGGTGAACGGCATCCCCGCCAAAAAAGCGGATATGCAGGTAGATCCCGACACCGTGGCCGTGACCTTCAAGGGTCAGCCTGTCGTGTATCGGCAGTATACCTATATCCTCATGCACAAGCCCGACGGCGTGGTGAGCGCCACCGAGGACGGACGGGAGCAGACGGTGCTGGATCTCCTCCCCGAGGAGCTTCGCCGCATCCGTCCCGCCCTGTTCCCCTGCGGACGGCTGGATAAGCATACCACGGGACTCATGCTCCTGACCAACAACGGCGACCTCTCCCACCGCCTCCTCTCCCCCGCCCGCCACGTGGACAAGACCTACGCCTTTGCGGTGAAGTTCCCCCTCTCCGAGGAGGACGTGACCGCGCTGGAGAGCGGCGTGGACATCGGCGGCTACGTGACCGCCCCCTGCAAGGTGGAGCTTGACCCCCGCGACCCCGAGGAGCGGGGCGCCCACGGCCGCATCACCCTCCACGAAGGGAAGTACCATCAGATCAAGCTCATGATGGAGGCCAGACATAACCAGATCATAAGGCTGCAACGGATTACCTTCGGGCCGCTGATCCTCGATCCCGCGCTGGAAGCGGGGGAGTGGAGGATGCTCTCGGAGGAGGAGATCGGCGCGCTGGAAAATCACGCAAAATAACATGTATATAACTTGACAAAACAAGGAGAACCCCTACCCCATGACCATCATCGAAACCCTCGCTAAAGAACTGAACTTAACCGCCGATCAGGTGGAAAAGACCGTCGCCCTCATTGACGAGGGCAATACCATCCCCTTCATCGCCCGTTACCGCAAGGAGGTCACGGGTAGCCTGGACGACACCATCCTCCGCACCCTGGACGAGCGCTTGACTGCCCTGCGCAACCTGGAAAAGCGCAAGGAGGAGGTCAAGAACCTCATCGACGCTCAGGGGAAACTCACCTCCGAGATCGTAGCCGCCATTGACCGCGCGGTGACCGTCACCGAGGTGGACGACATTTACCGCCCCTACCGCCCCAAGCGCAAGACCCGCGCTTCCGTGGCTCGCGAGCGGGGACTGGAGCCTTTGGCACAGCTTCTGCTGGCCCAGGAGAAGTCCTACGATCCCGCCATTGAGGTGCAGGCCGAGGCTTACGTTGACCCCGAGAAGGAAGTCCCCACGGTACAGGATGCCCTGCAGGGCGCCATGGATATCATCGCCGAGGACGTGTCCGACAACGCCGAGTACAGAAAGAAACTCCGTCACCTCACCTTTGAGTACGGCGTGCTGAACACCAAAGCGACAAACCCCGAGGCCGATTCGGTCTACACTATGTACTACGAGTTTGCCGAGGCGGTGAAAAAGCTCCCCGGCCACAGAATTCTGGCCATCAACCGCGGTGAGAAAGAGGAGTTCTTGAAGGTCTCCCTCACCGTCCCCGAGGATATCGCCCTCAATTTCCTCTTCAACTGCGTCATCACCTCCACCCCCTCCCCCGCCATGAAGTACGTCAGCGCGGCGGTGGCGGACAGCTATGAACGACTCATCTCTCCCTCCATCGAGCGCGAG
>JAZRIF010000138.1:0-14644 GCA_045645165.1 Eubacteriales bacterium | reverse complement strand
TATGGCGGCGGTATTCGTTAAGTTTGAGAACAAGCCCACCAAGGAGCAGATCCTCGCTGAGTGGAAGACCTTCGCGGGCAAGCCCCAGGCACTCGGTCTGCCCTCTGCTCCCGAGCAGTTCATCACCTACTTTGAGGAGGACAACCGTCCCCAGGCCGCTCTGGACCGCGACATTTACGGCGGTATGGGCGTGACCATCGGCCGCCTCCGCGAGGACAGCTACTTTGACTACAAGTTCGTGGGTCTGTCCCACAACACCCTCCGCGGTGCCGCCGGCGGGGCCGTGCTGATCGCCGAGCTGCTCTACCGTCAGGGCTACTTTGACTGATATGGAAAACAGAACGTACAAGATCCCCGCCCTGCCCGCGGGTACAGTGGCAGACAGCGTGAATTGGGACGCCGTTCCCACCGCGCACATTGATAACTTTTTCTGGTACGAGGGTCACACCCCCGCCACCATCGCCAAACTTGTCTACGTAGACGGCTTCGGCTTCATCCTCCGCATGATCTGCGCCGAGACCGACCCCAAGGCGGTCTACACCAAGTACAACGAGCCCGTGTACACCGACTCCTGCATGGAGTTCTTCTGCGACTGGCTGGGTGACGGCCGCTACGTCAACATGGAGATGAACTCGCTGGGTACCCTCCTGTCCTGCATCGGCCCCGACCGCCACGCCCGCACCCCCATCGCCGATCTGACGGGCGGAGAGATCTTCCCCGTAAAGGGCGAGGTCTGCGACGGGTACTGGCAGGTGACCGCCGCCATCCCCACGGCTCTGCTCTGCAAGATCCTTGGCGTGGACAGTATTCCCTTCGGTAAGGGCTACACCTTCCGCGGCAACTTCTACAAGTGCGGCGACGAGACCCCCATTCCCCACTACGGTATGTGGAGTCCCGTGGGCACCGAGAAGCCCGATTTCCACAGACCCGAGTATTTCGGGGATTTCGTGATGAACTGAATCCAAGCACCTGCGCCCTTCGGGTCGCAGGTGCTTTTTCTCCATTTCGGTCACGGGTATTTCCCCCGCTCCCTTGACAAGCCCCGCTCCCTGTGGTATAATGAAGCATACCATCACAACAAGGAGGATTTTCCATGCGTTCCTACCTGATACGCTTGACTTCCCTGCTGCTGTCTCTGCTGATGCTTCTGTCTCTGGCGGCCTGCGGCACGGGTGAGACCCCCGACGATACCCACGCATCCACCACCGACGCCACCACCGAGGACGTCACCGCCGATCCCAACTACACCCTGGATCTGGAGGAGGGGCTGGACTACGACACCGAGATCACCATCCTCTACGTGAACATGCCCGGCCGTACCGACGAGCTGGAGTGCGAGAAGCTGGGCGGCGGTATCATCTCCGATGCCGTCTACGAGCGCAACGTAGCCGTGGAGGAGCGGTTGGGCATTACCTTCGGCTACACCTCCAAGAGCCACGATTCCGAGGCCCTCCCCGCCATCGCCAATCTGGTGCAGGCAGGCGACAAGACCGTGGATATCTTCACCGTGGGCACCTATATGTGCATGACCCCCACCCTGGCGGGTCACTACCTGAACCTGAACGGTCTGGAGAACATCGACCTGTCCAAGCACTACTGGAATCAGGACTACAACGAGATGATGACCTTCACCGCGGAGGATCTCCAGTACGTGGCCACCTCCCCCATCGCCCTTTCCATCTTCCGCCGCGGCTACATCACCATCTTCAACCGCGATCTCTTCGCCGATTACCGCATCCCCGATCTCTACGAGACGGTGTTCAACGGTGACTGGACGCTGGACTTCCAGTATAGCCTCATCAAGGATATCTACGTGGACTCCGACGGCGACAGCAAGGAGGGCGCGGGTGACTTCTACGGCTTCGTGGTGGGCGCCGTGACGGATATGGACGTCTACGCCGTGTCCTCGGGCATCCATCTGGTGACCCGCGACGAGAACGGCGATCAGGTCTACAACACCGACGCGCTGGACCGCCTCATCACCATGGGTGAGAAGGTCAGCCAGCTGGCCAACGCGCAGGGCACCTATCTGGTGGACAGCTACACCGCGGGCTTCGACGTGCCCATTGAGAAATTTGCCGAGAAGAAGGCAGTCATGGCTACCGTCATGTTCGACCACGTGGAGACCTACTTCGATCTGCTGGCCAACATCACCTACGGTATCGCCCCCATCCCCAAGCTGACTAAGGATCAGGACGGCTACGGCACCTACATTCAGGATCAGGTTTCCTGCTTCGGTATCTCCTCTGTGGTCGGTGACACCGAGCGTCAGGAAATGCTGGCCGCTATTCTGGAGGCTATGGCCTACCACAGCTACAAGCTGGTTCGTCCCGCTTACTACGAGACCGCTCTCTCTGAGCGCTACATGCAGGATCCTCAGTCCAAGGAAGTGCTGGATATGATCTTTGACTCCCTGTACTTCGATTTCTCCTCCTCCTGCTCCAACGTCTTCACCTCCTGCGTCATCCGCGACAATCTCCGCCCCATCCTCAGCGGCAAGAAGAACACCGTTGCTTCCTCGACCCGCTCCTGGCAGAAGTCCGTGGACAGACACCTGACCAAGTACAACGAGGTTCTGGAAGGTCTGAAGCCCTGATTCCGTGATAGAATCGATGATTTATGCGGGGGAAAACTTCTTTCAAGAAGTTTTCCCCCGCGCCTCTTTTTAAGAACTTTCCAAATGGAAAAGGGTGTTTCACCGTGTTTTGTCGGTGAGACACCCTTTGTTTTTATCGCTGAAGCAATGCCAGCGAGAAATAGGGAACGACTTTGTCCCATTCCTCTCGCCCTTCGTTGGCCCTCTTCTCGCAGAGGTCGATCACGCCCTGTCCGTACAGTTCGTCGATCTCGTCGCGGGAAACCATGAGGATCAGCGCGCGGTTATGCTTGCGAATGACGCGGATATTGCCATTTGAGCTCAGACGGGTGGGGGCAATATAGAAGTAGTGGACACGCTGGTTTCTGCGGCGGTTGGTACCGTCCTCGTGGGTACAGCCCAGATCCCGCACCTTATTCCAAGGGAGGAAGCGTTCCTTCAGCAAAGTACACCGCAGATGCACCCCTTCCTGATCCAATACCAGATGCCGTCCGAGATTGGTGACCAGCAGATAGATCCCCAATCCGATAAGGATGGCGAGAAGGCCGGCCAAGAATACCATCGCTGCCCATTCCTTCGTGCCGCTGACGGTGGAGAGGAAGGGGAGCATAAAAGCCGTCATGATCAGACCCGTTACCAGCAGAACACCTCCCGAAACGACGGGGAAGGGGGATTGCCGCAGGGTGTAGCCGGTGTCGTGTTTTTCAATCTTCATATAAACCCTCCGTAATATCCGAGAGGAACATGGGAACATACCGCTCGCCCGTCTCCTCCCCGTCTCCCAGATGCGTCCGACAGAAGGTCAGAAGCCCCGAGCGGGACAGCTCAAGATAGTCCTGTTTGTTGATCTGTACGGTGAGAAGTCCCTTGACACCGAAGAACTTTTTATTATCCGACCCCGCGGAGGCCAGCTTTGTGGGGGAGAAGTAGAGAAAATAGCTCTTGCCATACTTGGTCACGGTGTAGCCGAAGCCCCAATCCTGGATATCCGTCCAGTAGAGGTCTTTACCCTTGCGGTGGTCGAAGCGGAGGTGGACGCCCTCGCGGTCAAGCTCCAGCCGCTGGCCCTTGGAAAGGAGGAGAAGGGGGAGCAGCATGACAAGCTGTATGGCGAGGCACACCGCCACAAACAAAAGGTAGGGGACCCGATCCTCGGGATCCAGCACGAAGGCCAGGAGGGTGAGGATGGAGATGGGGATGAGGGTCAGGAGCAGGGCTAAACGCATGGATGGCTGGGTCCTTCGCAGGACGTAGCCGTAGACCGTGCGCTCGCAGGTCAGGACGGTGGTGAGAGAGGATTTCATGTCGGCTCCTTTCTTTCAGAAAACTGTTCGATCCGCGTTCTCTATCTGCGTGTGGCAGAAGGTGAGCAGACCCGATGCGCGGAGGGCTTGCTCGTCGGCGGGGGTCAGTTTGATGAACACCTTTCTTCTTTTGTAGTCTATGGGCTTTGCTTCTGTGCTGGCGTAGAAGGCGAGATGATTCGATGGCCCGTATCTGGTGGAAGGGACGGGGATCACGCCGATACCGAAGGAGCGGACATACCGCCAGAGCAGGGTGTGCTTTACGCGGCGGAAGGAGTAGCGGTGAACACCCGCTTCATCGACGACGATGCGGTAGCCGAAGGCAAGGGAGAAGAGATAGGCCGCGCTTGCCCACATGATAACCATACCCAGCATGGGTGGCAAGAGATTGCTTGGATCGGTTCCCTCCATGAAAAACAGCAGGATCGACATGACCGTTGGGACGATGCCGAAGAAGGCGCAGAGAATGAGGGTCATGAGCTTGGTGGCGCGGCTGTGGCGGATGGTATAGCCCGTGGGAGTTTTTTGAATGTCGGTGTATCTCATGGCGGCTCCTTTCATTTGAAATCAAATCCATCTGATTTTCTTTGCCACAGTCTCGCCGTCAAAGGTGACGTAGCTATGGTTGGTATTGTCGAGCCCCACTCGGATATTGTGACCGTCCACCACGGCGGTCAGCTCGTGCTCGCCTTCCAGGGTAGCCGTCATCTCATCGTAGACCATGCCGTTTACCACCAGCTCATTGGTCTTTTTTACACGCCGATAGCAGATGCGGTACGTCCCTACTGTCTTTTCCAGAAAGATTCGACACTTGACGTCTTTGGCCGCTACCCGCAGAGGAGTGTCGGTTTGTCCCGGATCGAAGTTTTCAGCAATATGTGCCTTGGCCTCGGCCTCTGCGGCGTTTTTGGCTTCTGTTTCCTTGTAGTACGCGGTCAAGGCATAGCAGGGGAGCCAAATCAGGAAAATGATACTGCCCACCATTAGGATCTGTGTGGAGTTTAAGGGGATCTGCAAGGACGAAAGGAATCCGTCTACCTTTTCATATCCGAAGAGCTCCAGACAAAAGGCAAAAATGCTGACGATCAAGAAGGGAATAAACAAAATTTTACTGACAATAGGACAGTATTTCTTTAGAAAATCCTTCATGGCGGCTCCTTTCTTGGTTCTGATTTCATGAGAGTTCCTTACTGTCAGAGAGCTGTTCGGTCAGAAATCTCCGATCACCTTCTATCCAAAATATCCAGAATCCGAATAAACAGATTGATCAGATCCAGATACAGATCGATCGCGGAGTCAATGGCGTTGTCCACGGTTTTGGAGTAGGACTGTGCCTTGTGCCAGTCATACCCGATGTACAGGGAAAAAATAATGACGAAAAGCCAGTTGAAGATGTTTCCCCCATAGCCAAGCAGGGAAGCGATCAGCTCTACGAAAGTACCGATCAGAAGGCTCCAAAGCAGCGAGGTACCCAGCTTGGAGAAGAAAGTGGGGAAGATTACCGACAAAAGGATCATGACCACGGTGACGATGCCCGTGAGCACGGCGGCCAGGAAGATGGTTTCGGTGCTGTAGTCGGGGAGTATAAGGCTCAAAAGCATACCGATGGGCAGGACGATGAGGTTGTAGCCCAGAAAGCTGATGGCCGGCTTGGAGGACTTGTTGGCGATGATGGCGCCCGCAAAGGCCGAGACGATATAGCCGATGATAATGGCTATGGGAGGAAGATCCACGAAGAGAGGCCGGGCGAACAGAACCATCAGGGCGTTGACCACGAAGCCGTAGAGGATGGTGAGGCCGATGACGCTGTTATAGGCGGCGGTGCCGATGGTATCGGGGCATTGGGTGCGGGCGGCCTTGCGCTCGCGGAGGGCTTCGGAATGGGATTTTTTCATGGTAGATTCTCCTTCTTATCAGTACAATTAAGTCGATTGCAAAATGTCCAAATTCGGATTTGTCGGTGAGTTCTCCGATGACCCAATGTAGGGACGGGCGTCCTCGACCGTCCGTGACCTACCCATTAAAGTTTGTTGTCGGATCAAGGATATTTCGGACAGACGAGATGTCGAACAAGTTCGACCGCCTGTCCCTACAGATTTAATTTGTTGGCTGGACTCAAACTCCCCGTTAAACCGCAATTTTATGTATATTCCCTATTTGGTTGCAAGCCAAATGATCAGAATGGCCAGAATGATGGCAGCCCAGAGTCCGCCGACCACACTGCCTGCCAAACGGTTGGAGCGCTTTCGGTATGCCTGATAGGCCTCGGTGTTTTTCATAGCCTCGGTAGGGAAGGGCTTGGGAGCAGGAGGGATTCCATACGCCCGCAATCTCTTTTCCAGTTCTGAGATCCCCACGTCGGTGTGATCAAACCCGAACAGAGGAATGCCGTTTTCGTCGAATCCGCTCAAATTTCCGAATCCCGCGTCGTAGACGGAAATATATGCAATCTTTTCAAAGGGGATCGCGCGGTTCCGGCCGAACAGCCTGACCATAAGAAGATGATCCTCGTGTACCACGCAGTATGTGCATTGTGTATAGATATACCCGAAAAGTCCCAGACAGGCAAATGCCGCCAGAACTCCCTCTCCGATCAGAAAAGCAGTCTTGTTGGGAACATAGAAATGCAATACGGCTAAGGCAACCATCCCTACGAACAACAAGGCTGAAAAGATGATGAAGAACAGGCGCACCGTCCGCGCCGCTTGTACGCGGAAAATTGCACCGTAGGTATGCTTTTTATCCTCTTTCCGAATGAAGAAAAAGAGTAAAGCCCAGACCAGCGAAAAGAGGATAGGGAATAAAAGTGTGAAAAAGACATCCATGCTTTCGCCTCCTTTCTGTTTATTGTTTATGAGGTTCAAATTGGGGTTTAACGGTGAGATGACCGCGTTCTCTGACCCTCCCCTATGTGCCACCCGCAAGCGGGTGCGGGGGGACCGCGGGGCGGTGGGTGAGGTTTGCCAGAAAACATGTTGTCTGCCAATGGTTTTTACCTCATCCACCACCTTCGGTGGTCCCCCTTCCCCAAAGGGGAAGGTCTACGAAGGCCGGTGCCAACCCACCGCCAAACCCAAATTTGAACCCCATAAACCACCCCCTCCCCCTTTCGGGAGAGGGGCGATGGTGGTTACGACAAATCTTCAAAACCATTATTTTGAAAGTTTTGAAGATTCCAAAGGGACTTTTTCAAAAGTCCCTTTGGTGGGGGTCGAGGGGGCAAAGCCCCCTGCTTATGTAGAAATTACTTCTCCTCGCCCATGGTCGCGGCCTTACCGCCCATGAAGCCGGAGATCATGCTCTTGACGTCCAGACCCGTAGCCTCGGAGAGACCCTCCATGACCTGGTTGGAGGACTGCATGACGTCGCGGAGGAGCTTGGTGGAGTTGCCGTCGCCGTACATAACGATCTTGTCGGTCTGAGCCAGAGGAGAAGCGGCGTTCTTGACCACCTCGGGCAGAGCGGTGAGGTACATCTCCAGCACGGAGGCTTCGCCCATCTTCTTCTGGGCTTCTGCCTTCTTCTCGATGGCCTCTGCCTCGGCAAGACCCACGGCGCGGATACCTTCTGCTTCCTTCAGCTTGGCAAAGGCCTCGGCCTCGGCCAGGGCGCGCTTGGCCTCAGCCTGGCGCTCCTGCTCGTACTTCTCGGCCTCTGCAGCCTTCATACGTGCGAGAGCTTCCTGCTCCTGCTCGTAACGCTTTGCCTCGGATTCCTTCTGGCGGCGGATGAGGTCGGCTTCTGCCTTCTTCTCTGCCTCGTACTTCAGAGCGTCGGCCTTCTTCTTGATCTCTGCATCCAGCTTCTTTTCCTGGAGGGCGATCTCCTTCTCGAACAGCTCGGCTTCCTTCTCGCGGCGGGCGATATCGGCGTTGGCAGAGGTGACCTCGATGGTCTTTCTCTGCCCCTGCTTCTGGATATCGTAAGCGGCGTCGGCTTCTGCCTTCTTGATGTCGGCGTCCTTCTTCAGCTCGGCTTCGCGGATGGCCAGAGTGGTGTTCTGCTCGGCGATGCGCTGGTTGGCCTCCACGGCGACCTTGTTGGCGGACTCACGGGCGTTGGCCTCGGCGATGGCGATA
The DNA here is from genome assembly GCA_045645165.1 of Eubacteriales bacterium. Lineage (GTDB taxonomy): Bacteria > Bacillota > Clostridia > Oscillospirales > CAG-272 > CAMEON01. The sequence goes on along the minus strand of JAZRIF010000138.1, from coordinate 6,665 downwards.
TCACGGGCGGCCTCGGCCTTGGCGATCTGGGCGGCCTTGCGGATCTGCTCCACGTTGTCAATACCCATGTTCTCGATGGTACCGGCGCCATCCTTGAAGTTCTGGATGTTGAAGTTGACGATCTCAATACCCAGCTTCTTCATGTCGGGAATGGCGTTCTCTTTGATCTTCTCGGCGACGACCTGACGCTCCTGAACCATTTCCTTCAGGCCCACGGAACCTACGATCTCACGCATGTTACCTTCCAGCACCTGGGTGACGAGGAAGATGAGCTGGCGCTGATCCATGCCCAGCAGAGCCTCGGCGGCCTTTTCCAGCAGCTCAGCGGGGGAGGAGATCTTGATGTGGGCGACACCGTCTACGGTGACGTTGATGAACTCGTTGGTGGGGATGGCTTCGCTGGTCTTGATGTCTACCTGCATGACGTCCAGGGACAGCTTATCCAGGCGCTGCAGGAAGGGGACGCGGAAGCCGGCGCGACCGATGAGGATCTTCTTCTTCTTGCGGTTACCCGAAATGATGTAGGCCTTGTTCGGGGGGGCCTTGACGTAGGACGCCACGAAGAAGAGAAACAGCGCGGCGACGACGAGAACACCGATGATGATCGGCGTGGTCACCGACATGGCGAACAGAGCGGATACGGGAATAAACATAGTTATTTCCTCCTTCAAATTTATACACGGCAGGTCTACGCAGGGCGTACGATCCCACTTGTGTTGTGAGTATATTATATCACACGGTCACGTGATTGTCAATAGGTTTTGCGCGAGTTTACAGATTCTTCACATTTTGAACAATCTTTGCAATGATAAACAGAAATTTGTGGAGGTTGCCCAAAACCGACTTGACAAATGCGGGCGTATCCCTTATAATAAAGGTGTGCAAGTAACCTCAAAAGGAGGCCCCTATGTCCTATTTGACCCGTTCTATTACCGATTGCCCCTGCGGCAAGCCCCATATCTGCCCTATCCGCGCCGTGAAGATCGGCGAGGGGGCTTTGTCGTCACTTCCGTCTCTGTGCGAGGGCTTTACCCGCATCCTTCTGGTGGCGGATACCAACACCTACGCCGCCTGCGGCCGGGAGGTGGATGGGATTCTGGGCGGTCTTGTGGCCTCCTGCCACATCTTTGAAGGGGAGGGCGTGGTCATCCCCGACGAGGTCTCCGTGGCCGCTATCGAGGCGAAGCTGACCGCTGACACCGCCGGGACTGACAGGCCCGATCTCATCGTGGGCGTGGGCTCGGGGGTCATCAACGATCTCTGCAAGTACGTCAGCCATAAAAACGGACTCCCCTACGTCATCGTGGCCACCGCTCCCTCCATGGACGGCTACGCCTCGGCAGGGGCGGCCATGATCCTGGGCGGCATGAAGGTGACCCCCTCTGCCCCGCCTCCCATGGCCATCGTGGCGGATACTGCCGTCCTGCAAAACGCGCCCATGGACATGATCCGCGCGGGGTACGGGGACATCATCGGCAAGTACTCCTGCCTGAACGACTGGAAGCTGTCTGCCTATATTCGCGGGGAATACTTCTGTGAGACCGTATACAATTTGGTGATGAACACCGCAAACCGCATCCGCAACTTGGCCGAGGCTATTTCAAACCGCGACGGGAAAGCGATCGCCACCCTCATGGAGGCGCTGGTGGAGGTGGGGGTGGCCATGGCCTACGTGGGGAACTCCCGCCCTGCCTCGGGGAGTGAGCATCACCTGTCCCATTTCTTTGAGATCACGGGCATTCTGAACGATACGCCCTACCTTTCCCACGGCACCGACGTGGCCTACTCCTCGGTCATCACCGCCCGCCTGCGGGAAGAGATTCTGCGCGGTGCTCCCACTCGCGTTCCCTTTGAACCGGCTGATTACGAATCAGCCATTCGGAAGGCGTATACCTCCATCGCGGACTCGGTGATCGCCCAGCAGGAACGGCTAGGGTGGTATCACGAGCCTGAGATTGATGAGTTTATTCTCGGCCACAGGGACGAGATCCGCGCCATCCTTGCCGAGGCCCCCGACGAGGCCGAGGCTCGGCGCATGGTGGAGGCGGTGGGGCTGTCCATGGACGAGCTGTACGAAACCTACGGACAGGCGCATATCGACGAAGCCATCCGCTACGCCAAAGACCTGAAGGATCGGTATTCGGTGCTTTGGGTGTATAATTTGTTTTATATGTAAATTGCAGTTTATCGGGGAGTTTGATTCCAACCAACAAATTGAATCTGTAGGGACAGGCGTCCTCGACTGTCCGAAATATCCTTGATCCGACAACAAACTTTAATGGGTAGGTCACGGACGGTCGAGGACGCCCGTCCCTACATGGGGTCATTGTAAAAACCAGCGATAAACCCAAATTTGAAAGGACGCACAACCATGTCAAACCAAGCATATACTATTTCTGACTTCCCCCGTCGCATCCACAGCGGCTACTGGCCCGAGGGTCACGTCCAGGGTATCGCCATCGACGAGGTCGGCGGCTACGTTTACTATTCCTTTACCACCATCCTGCTCAAAACCGACTTGGCGGGCAATCCCGTGGGGAGCGTGTGCAACATCGTGGGGCACCTGGGGTGCATCACCTTTGACCCGAATCGCCGTCGGGTGTACGGCTCTCTGGAGCTCAAGCACGACGCCATCGGGAAGGGAATCATGAACCGCACGGGGAAGGAGTTGGCCGAGGAGGACGCTTTCTACTGCGTGTCCTTTGACTGCGATGCCATTGACTCCATGGACATGGACGCCGAGGTCACCGACGAAAATGGCAGATCCGTCATGACTGCCCTGTACCTCCCCGACGTGGTACGCGATTACGCCGACACCGACGAGGCATCGGGGACCCTCCACCGCTACGGCTGCAGTGGCATCGACGGTACGGCCTACGGCCCCGTGTTTGGTCAGTCTCCCGACTCCGAAAAGAAGATCATGATCTGTTACGGCGTGTACAACGACGTGAACCGAGGCGACAACGACCACCAGGTCATTCTGCAGTACGATCCCGCCATGATCGATGCTTACGGCAAGCCCCTGACCCAGAAAGCCCCCCATCACAGCGGCTGTCCCTGCGAGGCGCGGTACTTCTTTTATACGGGTAACACCACCTACGGCGTGCAGAATCTGGAGTACGATCCCCACACCCGCAGCTATCTCGTCGCGGTCTACACGGGCAAGAAGGAGAGCTTTACCAATTATCCCTTGTTTTTCATCGACGCAACCAAGGCGCCCTGCGAGGGCGAGCTGATCGGACGCGGCGGGGAACGAGGACTGCTCCTGACGGCGGCTCGGCCGACTCCTTCGGTAGCCGAAAACGGCGGCTGTTGGTTCGGCCTGGGGCAGACAGGCGTGTACGCCTTCGGGGACGGTACTTACGCCTATTCGGTACACATGAATCGGGTGGAGGAGAGCGGTATCCGCACCTTTGCCTCCGAGGTAGTACTCTACCGCTTGGATTCTGCCGACGGAACGGCGTTTTCGGAGATGTGAGGAGCGGTAAAATGGGGTTTGTGGGGGCGCGAAAGAGCGCCTGAGGAAAAACTTCTTGAAAGAAGTTCTTCCCCAGACCCCTTTTCAAGAACTTTAAAAAACAATTATTTGATAATGTTTTTTGAAAGTTTTGAGGATTCTTAAGGAACTTTTTCAAAAGTTCCTTAAGCGGGGTCCAGGGGCAGAGCCCCTGGCCGACAAACCGCAATTTGAACATTTACAATCAACTGGGAAAGGAAAATTATGGAAGCATTTTGGGAATATCTGATGGAATTCAACGCCGCGACCGTGGTCATTCGCGTACTCCTGGCCGCCCTGGCGGGAGCGCTGGTGGGACTGGAACGGGAATTCCACGGCCGCGCGGCGGGGATGCGCACCCACATGATGGTGGCGTTGGGGGCGGCTTTGGCCGCTATGATCGGCTTGTTCACGGTTCACGAATTGGGCATTTCCTCCGACCCTATGCGGGTGGGGGCTCAGGTCATCAGCGGCGTGGGTTTTCTCGGCGCGGGCACCATCCTCCTTCGCGGCGGCGGCTCCCGCATTACGGGTCTGACCACGGCGGCGGGACTTTGGACGGCGGCCTCCATCGGTCTGGCGGTGGGTATCGGCTTCTACGTGGGCGCCTTCATGACGGTGTTCGCCGTCATGCTGACTTTTACTCTCGTCACAGGCGTAGAGCATTTCCTCAACCGCAAGCGCCAGCGCATGGCTATCTATCTGGAGCTGGAGCACGTGGATGCGGTGCGTCCCATGTTGGATATGCTGCGAACCGAGTATGGACTCCTGGAGGCACAGATCACCCCGCCCCGCAGCGGGACGGCGCCTCACGTGGGTATGGAGATCCTCGTTCGTGTGCCCCAGAAGCTCTCTACCGCCGAGAATCTCAAGCGGTTCACCGACCTTCCCCGCGTGGTGTTCGCGCTTAGGAATATTTGATGAAACAGGGGGGCTTGTGGTTTGCAGGGGCTTTGCCCCTGCAAACCACAAGCCCCTTTTGAAAAAGGGGCTTGACCCCTAAAACTTTCAAAAAGATTATTTATCAATATCTTTTTTGAAAGTTCTTGAAGAGAGTCCAGAGAGGAACTTCTTTCAAGAAGTTCCTCTTTGGCGTTCTCCCGTTCCCCTACAAACTGCAATTTGCAAACGAAAGGGTGTTGCCCGCAGGCAACACCCTTTTTCTTTGAGTATGACGTGCCTCTACTTATATAGACACGTTTTGATGTGGGAATCTTACACAGTTTGCGAAAAAAGTCAGGATTTATCCGTATTTTTCTTTCAGTACGGCAAAATCTCCCCGCAAATGCCAACTGATCTTGTTTTTGTTCTCCCCGATGACTGTCAAACCCAGATGTCCCAGCACACCCAACGACTTGGTATTCCGCTTGTCGGCGTAAGCCTCGACCGCGACAATATCGGCGGGGAGCTTGGGGATCAGGAAGCGGTACAGCTCTCTGAAAAGGCCGCTTTCGCGAAAGGCCTCCTTGAATTGGATTTCCTCCATCATGAATACGCTGTGATCCGCCGTGACGTAGTACTGGAAGAAGCCCGCCAGCTCGCCGCCCACGTAGATCAGGACGATCTGCCGCGCGTCCTTTGTGAGTGCCGGGGGCACGCAGGCCATCCACTGAGCCCTGTCCTCCTCGTAGGTCAGTCCTGTGGGGGCGATCACCCGCATGTTGGTGGCGAGAATATCGAAAATTTCATCCAGTATGTCGGGTGTGGGTGGCTTTTTCAGGAAGAGGAAGGTGGGGGGAATCACGCCTTCACCTCAGGGTCAAATCCCACCTTAAAGATCTCCATCTGACCGGGGGCGAGGTACACGCCGATCTTGGTGAAGGAGGAATGAGCCTCATAGATCGCGTCGTGGTGGTAGGTCTTGAAGTCGATCTCCTGCCCGTTGTCCCAGTAGCGGGTGCAGGAGGTCACACCGGGGTCGAAAATAAAGGAGAACAGACCCGACTCGAAGGGAGAGTTGTTGCAGAGGCAGAGGTACTGCTCGCCGTTCTCGTCATAGAAGGTACTGACGATACCGGGGATGCCGTGGGCGCTCTCCATCTTGCGGAGGCGGGGGATCTCATAGGTCATGTAGAGGGGATAATCGCCGTAGGCCTTGCAGAAGTGCCACGTCTTGCCGTGACTGAGGCGGGTGATCATCTCGCCGTAGCGGCGGTGGAAGATCTTCTGCACGCGGCGCATGGCGGTGTAGGTGGCGGATTCCTCACCCAGCTCGTCGATGGGGGCGCCGCGGTAGTTGTTGCCGTTGTTCTGGCCGTAGTAGTAGAACCACAAAATACCGTCGCAGCCACTGGCCACGGTGGTGGAGAGCTGCCAGCGCAGGTCGTCCTCGGAGGGGACGCGGTAGCGGAAGTGACCCACGGACAAGAGGGTATTCCAGACCTTGACTCCCTTGCGCTTGCCTGCGGAGGTGTACTTGTTGAGGTTGAGGAAGTACATATTGGTGCCTTCCTCCTCGGGGTTCATCTGCCAGTAGCAGTCGTAGCAGATGAGGGGACAGCCCGATGCGTCGATGAAGTTGTCCAGCCAATCCTCGAATTTTTGACCGCCGAGGAAGTCGGTTTCGATGCCCAGCCAGTAGGGATTGAAGTTGAGCAGGGGGGTCAGCTCGGGGGAGATTTCCCGCATGATCTGGTAGGCGCGCACGCAGGCCTTGAACTCGGCGGGGTGGAGAGGCTCGTCGCCGATGAAGAAGCCCAGGGTGGCGGGGTGGTGGCCGAAATCGGCGTAGGCGCGCTCGTACTCGGCGCGGAAGGCCTCGGGGTCATCGGTGAAGCGGCGGAATTGCAGGTCGTTGACGCAGACGAAGGCCTTCATGCCGTGCTTGTGCATTTCGTCGAGGAACGCCGTCATGCGGGCGGGGTCGTGGTGGCGGTAGCTGAAGGTGGGGGTCTGGTTGCAGGTGATGCCGCAGTTGTCCCAGCGGGCGACGTCTGCGACGGGGGTGGTTTCAACGTTGGGGTAGTTCCAGAATCCGATGGGGTATTTTGCCATGATGAGGCTCCTTTCGTATGTATAGATGTATGATTTCAAATTTGGGTTTGTCGAACTGTTCTTTCTCTGTACTTTTCTGCCAGTAGCGGCAGAAAAGTACCAAAAGAACGCCACCAAAGGGCTGGGCGCCCTCTGGACACCCGTTTTCCCTATATGGGTCTGTTTGACAGAGGAT
>JAZRIF010000137.1:0-20770 GCA_045645165.1 Eubacteriales bacterium | reverse complement strand
CCGTTGACCACGCGGAAGCCTGCCTCCAGAAGCTCGGGGGTGGTCTGGTAGAAGTTCTCCCAGCTCACGATCACGGCCTCTCTGGGGATCAGGTGGTTCATGCTCTTGTGGAAGCCCTCCCAGACCACGGGGGTCTTGCCGCAGGACAGGATGACCTCGCAGATATCCCCCACGAAGGTAGCCAGCATCAGCTCGGACAGCTCCTTCGCGCCTTCCTCGGTGGCCAGATACGTGTCTACGTCCACGCCGCGGCTTCTGAAGGCGGAGAGGCACCCCTCGCAGGTCGTCCACTTCATGATGGCCGCCTCGTCACCGCCCAGATGGATATAGGAGGAATCCGCGAACAGCTCGCAGAGCTCGCGGAACAGGGTAGCCATGGCCGCCATGGACTCATCCGACAGGCAGATGATGCCGTCCTTGCCGAAGATCTCGCCGTAGGCGTTTGCGAAGGAGGTGGTGTGGCCGGGAACGTCGATCTCGGGAATCAGCTCCACTCCGCGGGACTTGGCGTAGGCAATGACACCCTTGATCTCCTCCTCGGTGTAGTGACGGCCCTCGGTGGAGAGCTTGGGGAAGGCTTTGGAGGGCAGAGTGTAGCTCTGGTCGTCGGTGAAGTGGAAGTGGAGGTACTTCACCTTATAGAAGCGGCACATATCCACATATTCATACAGAACTTGCAGCTCGTGCCAGTCGCGGGCGAGGTCGATCATGACGGTGCGCCAGGTGCACTTGGGGGTGTCCTCAATGCTACCAACGGGCAGGGTCAAACCGTCACCCTCCTTCTCCATGAGCTGGATGAGGGTCACGGCGGCGTTCTGGGCGCCGAGAATGTCCGAGGCCTTTACCACAGCACCGCCCTCGGTGACGGTCAGGGTGTAGCCTTCGGTGGGCAGGGAAGCATCAACGGTAAAGGTAATGCCGCCCTCTCCTGCGGTCAGGGTGATGCCGTGGGTACGGCGGGCGTAGTCGGCGAGGGTCTTCGCGGCGTCGGCAAAGGGAGCCTCGGCGGTATATACGGGAGTGACGGCCACGCGGGCATCGGTCATGTCGGTTTTGTGGGGGGCGGGAATGAGTCGGAGCATAGTCAAGATTCCTTTCACAATATAGGATATGAGTAGTATAGCATAATCCCATGGGTCTGTCAAGGTAAAACGAAACAAAAACGAGACAAAGTCGTGAAAATAGGTTGACAAATTGCAGAAAAGCTTGTATAATAAGTATGGTTTCCCACAATCAAAAATGGATTTGAGAAAGGAATTTTACTATGAAAGCAATGACGAAAAAGATATTCGTTATGATGCTCGCCGCCATCTTTACGCTGACGGTATGCGCGGTTCTGACCGTATCGGCTGATGAGCCCGAGGTCACTTACATTCAGGAAGGTTTGGCCGCTTGGTACGACGGTGTGGACAACGAGGCGAACGGTACCCACAACAACGAGGCGACCGCTTGGCAGAACAAGGTCAATCCCACCGAGGAATGGGCCATTCCCGTAACCGCCGACGAGAACGATAAGTTTGTGGACGACGGCTTTGCCGTACACGACAACCGCCAGTTCTTCCCCCAATCTGTGCTGGATATCATCAACGGCGAGGCGTGGACTCTGGAGGTCTCCCTGGGCGATTTCGTGGGCTTGGGCGGTTCCTACCACACCTTCCTCAACTGCGACAACGACGCGTTCTCCCTGTTCATCCGCGTGAGTACCGGTTGCCTGGAGTTCAAGTACGCCAACCTGACCCGTGACACCCGTTTTGAGATCCCCAATGGCGTTGATCTCATCAAGAACTCCACCATCACCATCACCTACGAGCCCGGCGGAGAAATGGTTACGTACGTGAACGGCGAAGAGCTGGACAGACGTGACGTGGACAACTTTATGGGCGCGGATAATCTCTTTTTCGGACATGACAGAACCGACCGTAATCAGGATACCACCTTCAAGGCCTTCCGCATCTACGACCGCGTGCTGAACGAGCATGAGGTGGCCTACAACTACGCTGTGTCTGCCGGTACGGCTGAAGGTCCTTACGTCGAGCCCGAGACCGAAGCTCCTACCGAGGCTCCTACTGAGGCTCCCACTGAGGCTCCCACCGAGGCTCCTACTGAGGCTCCTACCGAGGCCCCCACTGAGGCTCCCACTGAGGCTCCTACCGAGGCTCCCACCGAAGCTCCTACTGAAGCTCCCACCGAGGCCCCCGTCGAGACTTCTGCCGAAGCTCCTACCGATTCTTCCGAGGAGACCGAGCCTGCCAAGTCCGGCTGTGCATCCGTCGTTGGCTTTAGTGCCGCTGCCCTGCTCATGGGCGTTGCCGCTCTCTTTGTCTGCAAAAGAGGGAAGGACGAATAATTGATCTTGCGAGCCGTCTCTTTTGGGACGGCTCCTTTTTTGTGGGAAAATATACATATTCCGGTGCGTTGAAAAAATAGAGATTTCGAAGAAATTCACTATTGCATTTCCGAGACGATTGTGCTATAATGTATCATATCTATTTATACATCCCATGAAACGAGGTAATATACAATGAGCAACGCAAAGATGAAGGTCGGCGTAGTCGGCGCTACCGGTATGGTAGGCCAGCGTTTTCTGACCCTGCTCCACAATCACCCCTACTTTGAGGTCGCCGCCCTGGCCGCCTCCCCCCGCTCCGCCGGCAAGACCTACGCCGAGGCCGTGGGCAACCGCTGGAAGCTGGACATTCCCATGCCCGAGGAGTACAAGGACATGATCGTGGTGGATGCCGAAAACGATATTGAGACCATGAAGGCAAAGTGTGCCTTCGTGTTCTGCGCCGTAGATATGAAGAAGGACGAGGTCAAGGCTCTGGAGGAGAAGTACGCCCGCGCCGAGATTCCCGTGGTCTCCAACAACTCCGCTCACCGTTGGACCCCCGACGTCCCCATGGTGATCCCCGAGATCAACCCCGAGCACCTTGCTGTGATCGCTGACCAGCGCAAGCGTCTCGGCACCAAGCGCGGCTTCATCGCTGTCAAGCCCAACTGCTCCATTCAGTCCTACGTCCCCGCTCTGACTCCCCTGCTCAAGTTCAAGCCCACTCTGGTGGTGGCTACCACCTACCAGGCTATTTCGGGTGCGGGCAAGACCTTCAAGGAGTGGCCCGAGATGATCGGCAACGTCATCCCTTACATCGGCGGCGAGGAGGAGAAGTCCGAGCAGGAGCCCCTGCGCGTCTGGGGTGCCGTTGAGGACGGTCAGATCGTCAAGGCCGAGGCTCCCCTCATCACCACCCAGTGCATCCGAGTGCCCGTCACCAACGGCCACACCGCCGCTGTGTTCGTAAAGTTTGAGAACAAGCCCACTAAGGAGGAGATCCTGCAGGCTTGGGCTGAGTTCAAGGGTCTGCCTCAGGAGCTGGAGCTGCCCCATGCGCCCGCCCAGTTCGTCACCTACTTCGAGGAGGATAACCGTCCCCAGGCCGCTCTGGACCGCGACATCTACGGCGGTATGGGCGTGACCATCGGCCGTCTGCGCGAGGACAGCTTCTTTGACTACAAGTTCGTGGGTCTGTCCCACAACACCCTCCGAGGCGCTGCAGGCGGTGCTGTGCTGATCGCCGAGCTGCTGTACAGACAGGGCTATTTTGACTGATATGGAAAATAGAGAATACAGAATTTCCACCTTGCCTGCGGGTACGGTGGCGGCAGACGTGAACTGGGACGCCGTTCCCACCGCCTGTATCGACAACTTCTTCTGGTACGAGGGGCATACCCCCGCGACCACCGCCAAGCTGGTATACGTAGAGAACTTCGGCTTCCTTCTGCGCATGACCTGCGCCGAGACCGCTCCCAAGGCGACCTACCGTCACTACAACGAGCACGTCTACAAGGATTCCTGCATGGAGTTCTTCTGCGACTACCTGGGCGACGGCCGCTACATCAACATGGAGATGAACGCCTTCGGCACCCTCCTGTCCTGTATCGGCCCCGATCGCCATGCCCGTACTCCCATCGCGGATCTGTCGGGCGGTGAGATCTTCCCCGTGACGGGTGAGGTCTGTGACGGCTACTGGCAGGTGACCGCCTCTATCCCCACGGCGCTGCTCTGCAAGATCCTGGGCGTGGACAGCATTCCCTTCGGTAAGGGGTATACCTTCCGCGGCAACTTCTACAAGTGCGGTGACGAGACCGCCGTCATCCACTACGGTATGTGGAATCCCATCGGAACCGAAAAGGCCGACTTCCACCGTCCCGAATACTTCGGAACGTTGGTGATGGATTGATCTTACGAAATCCCCTCCCGCGTGCAGATTGCACAGTGTGGAGGGGATTTCTTTGGTGCATCTTCTAATTGACAAATTTTATGTGTTATGATAAAATGAACTAAATATGCCATTGCAGGAGGATTGTATGTTTCTTAAATTTCAAAAGCTTTTGGCGTTGGCTTTGGCCGCATTGATGCTGTTGTCCTTGGTTGCCTGCGGAACCGGCGAGCAGACCCCGACCGAGACGCAGGGGGCAGACACTACCGATGCTTCCTCCGAGGCTGTGACCGACGACCCGAACTATACCCTTGACCTCCCTGATGACCTGGACTACGATACAGAGATTGGTATTCTGTATGTCAATAAGGGCTCCCGCACCGACGAGCTGGAGTGCGAGAAGTTGGGCGGAGGTGTCATCGCGGATGCCGTCTATGAGCGCAATCTGGCTGTCGAAGAGCTTCTGGGGATTACTTTCACCTACTCTGTCAAGAACGAAGACACCGAGGCTACCTCCACCATTTCCGGCCTGGTACAGGCAGGGGATACGTCCATGGATATTTTTACCGTCGGCACCTACGTCTGCATGACCCCCACTCTGGCGGGTCACTATCTGAGCCTGAACGACGTGGAAAATCTTGATCTTTCCAAGCACTACTGGAACCAGGACTACAATGAAATGATGACCTTCACCGAGAGGAACCTCCAGTTTGTGGCTACGTCCCCCATCGCGATTTCCATTTTCCGCAATGGTTATTTGACCATTTTCAACCGCGACCTGTTCAAGAATTACCAGATCCCCGACCTGTACGAGGCGGTTGATAACGGAGAGTGGACGCTGGACTACCAGTACAGCATCATCAAAGATGTCTATGTAGATAGCGATGGCGACAGCAAACAGAGCAAGGGTGATTTCTACGGTTTTGTGGTAGGTGCTGTGACCGATATGGACGTTTATACCGTTTCCTCGGACATTCACATGGTGGTGCGGGATGAGAACGGTGAACCGGTTTACAATACCGATATGAATGAGCGCCTCGTGAATATGAGCGAGAAGGTCAGCGCTCTTTGCAACGCCCAGGGTACCTACCTGGCGGACAGCTTCAACGAGGGCTTCCAGTATCCCGTGGAGAAATTTGCAGAGAAGGGCGCCTTAATGGCCACCACCATGTTCGGCGACATCGAGACCCATTTTGAGTCTCTTGCGGACATGAATTATGGCATCGCTCCCATGCCCAAGCTGACCCGTGAACAGGATGGCTACGGTACATATATTCAGGATCAGGTCTCTTGCTTCGGTATCTCTGCCTCCATCGGTGACGAGAACAGGCAGGCAGTTTTGGGTGCTGTTCTGGAGGCTATGTCCTACTACAGCTACACGACTGTCCGCCCCGCTTACTATGACTCGGTTCTGTCCCTGCGCTTTATGCAGGATCCCCAGTCCAGAGGTGTTCTGGAGACCATGTTTGAATCCATCTCCTTCGATTACGTCTACGCCACCGGTATAGCTCAAATCCGAGACAATATGCGTAGCATTATCTCCTCCTCCAATCCCTCTGTCGCCTCTGGTGCGAAACAGTGGGAAAAACAGGTTTTGAGCGAACTGAGAAACCAGCAGAAGGCTTTTGAACGTCTCCTGAAGCAGTATCAGGGATCCTGATTCCGTGATTTCACTCCCCCATGTGCAACTTGTCACATGGGGGAGTCTTTTTTTCTACATTCCCACGCATTGACAACCGCTCGGGGGTGTGGTATAATGAATTATCTAAATATTTCAGGAGGATATTTTTATGAGATCCCCGATTCAAAAGCTGTTGGCGCTGACACTGTGTGCGCTGATGCTGTTTTCCATGGTCGCTTGCGGAACATCTACCGAAGAGGCTGTAACGACGTCGTCCTCCACCGAGGCCGCCGATGAGATCGTCACCGAAGACCAGAACTATGTCTGTGATCTGCCCGATAATCTCAATTACAACGGTGAAGAGATCAACATCATGTACGTCAAGGTCGCGGGCCGTGACGATGAGCTCATCAGCGAAGAGCTGGGTCACGGAACCATTTCCGATGCGGTATACGAGCGCAATCTCGCCGTGGAGAATCAGTTGGGCGTCGAGCTGGTCTTCGTGGATCAGTCTACCGACGCTATCGCCCAGAGCACCATCAATACCGCAGTCAAGGGCGGTGACCGTACTCTGGATATTTTCGTCATCGGTACCTACTGTGCCATGTCTCCTGCTATTTCGGGCTGCTACCTGAACCTGAATGCCATTGAGACCGTGGATACCTCCAAGCACTACTGGTCTCAGGACTACAACAATATCGTGACCTTTACCTCGGACAACAAGCAGTTCTTGGCGACCTCTCCCGCCGCTCTGTCCTTGTTCCGTTTGACCTACCTCACGATTTTTAACCGCGAACTCTTCAACGATCGTCAGATCCCCGATCTGTACGAGACCGTGGAGAATGGAGACTGGACGCTGGAATACCAATATAGTCTGGCTGCTGATGAGTGGGTGGACTCCGACGGTGACGGAAAGGAAAGCAAGGATGACTTCTACGGCTTCATTACGGGTAGCTGTATCAGTGTAGATGCTTACTGCGTAGCATCGAATATCCATCTGGTCACCCGTGATGAGATGGGCTACATGAGCTACAATGCCGATAAGCTGGAAAGTCTCATCGATATGTCCGAAAAGGTCAGCGCTCTCTATAATGCTCAGGGTACCTACGTGTTCCAGGGTCAGCCTGAGGATGACATCGGCCTGCACTATATTATAGAGAAATTTGCCGAGAAGCAGGGACTCATGGCCACTACTCAGTTCCTTTCCATCGAGACTCATATCGAGTCCCTGGCTGAGTTCAGCTACGGTATCGTTCCCATGCCCAAGCTCAGCAAGGAGCAGGAGAAGTACAAGACCTACGTGCAGGATCAGGTTTCTGCCTTTGGCATCTCCTCGGCCATTGGTGATGAGGATCGTCAGTATATGCTGGGCGCTGTGATGGAGTCGTTGGCATACAACAGCTATAAGACTGTCCGTCCTGCATACTACGAGACCGCTCTGTCCCTGCGCTTCATGCAGGATCCCGAGTCTCGTGCTATTCTGGATACCATGTTCGAGACCATCGCTTTTGATTATACCTACGTCACCGACGTGGGCGGTGTCCGCGGAACGCTGCGTTCGCTGCTTCCCGGCAAGAATCCGGCCATTGCCTCCCGCGCAAAGGGATGGGAGAAAACCATCAGCCGTCAGCTTCAGCGGGATAACGAGGCTATCGAAAAACTGGAGAACTGATCGTTCTTCCGATATACGACGAAAGCGGCGGGGCAATCTGCACAATCCGCCGCTTTCCCTTGGTTTTTCCCACGACATTGCGTACAATCTTGAAAAAATTTCAAAAAAGCCCTTGACAAATCCTTTACTTTGTGCTATAATAGGCGAGCGGTTTGAGAGAGGGCTTCTGCGAGTGTAGTTCAATGGTAGAATCCCAGCCTTCCAAGCTGGTCGCGTGGGTTCGATTCCCATCACTCGCTCCATCCGGCTTGCCGGAATTTGTGCCTTTAGCTCAGTTGGATAGAGCAACTGCCTTCTAAGCAGTAGGTCGGGGGTTCGAATCCCTCAAGGCACGCCATGCCTTTTGAGGCGGCCTTGAATAATCGCATATGGTGGGTATAGCTCAGTTGGTTAGAGCGCCAGGTTGTGGCCCTGGAGGTCATGGGTTCGACTCCCACTACTCACCCCATAGAAAAAAGCACTTGCTTCGGCAAGTGCTTTTTTCTGTCCCATACAAGCATCATCCCAGCATAACATCCAACAGCATCATAACGGCAAAGCCCAAAACGATACCCATTGTGGCAGAATAGGGCTTTGCCGTTTGATTTTTTTGACATTCGGGAATCAACTCGTGGACAGCAACCAGGATCATGGCTCCGGCAGCGAAGGAAAGGGCATAGGGCAGGATGGCTTCCACATAAACCACCAACAATGCACCGATCACTCCCGCGACGGGCTCTACCATGCCTGATGCCTGACCAAACAGGAAACTCCTTTTTCTGGAGTAGCCTTCTCTTCGCAAAGGAACCGAAACGGCGGCTCCTTCGGGAAAATTCTGTAAACCAATACCCACCGCTACGGAAATGGCTCCCAGTAAGGATTCGGTTGTATACTCGCCTCCCTGCAAAGCACCGAAAGCCACCCCCACGGCCAATCCCTCGGGAATGTTGTGAAGCGTGATGGAAAGGATCAGCATGGCAATGCGGTGCAGTCGTTCGTTGCCTGCGGCCTGTATGTTGTCTGCCCTCTTTCTGGCAAGGGTCACGGCTTTGTCGGAAGCCCACATGAACAGAGCGCCAAGCAAAAAGCCTACTGTTGCTACAAGATATGCCGGCAGGCGGGATGAGGCCTCCGCCCGCTCGATAGCCGGTTGCAGCAGCGACCAAAAGCTGGCTGCGATCATGACTCCGGATGCAAATCCCAGCATGATATTCAGTCCCTTCGGATCGGGCGATTTGAAAAAGACAACGGTCGCTGCGCCCAAAGCGGTCACAAGCCATGTTCCCAGCGTTGCCATCAACGCCATTATGATATAATTATCCATGATGTCCCTCCTTCTCTATCCATTATATTTTGCAGATGACAAAATGTGACATGGATCTCTAATGGAGGTACGGTTTCTATAAAAATGGAGGTGTCTCACATACGGAATGTATGTGAGACACCTCCGAAGATCAGTTTTTCTTGGTATCTTCGTTCTCGCTGAAACGTTTATACTGTGAGAGCTGCTCTCGTTCCTGCAGGTTGAGCTTTTCCAGAATGGCCATTTTTTCAATCATGAGTCTGACGATCTGCTCCAGGGGGGAGCCCTCGGTATAGTCGGCAACGCAGACGTAATTGATGCGGGCGTCGTCTACCAGGGGACGGACGTGCTCGCTGTGCCCGGCGGGGTAGAGGGCGATGGACTTGCCGCCTCGCTCTTTGACCAGCTTCATGCAGGGAATATCGGTCATACCGTCTCCGATGTAGATCATGTTGTGGTAGGCGATGCGGCGGAGGGACTCGTCCTGCACGCGGTTGAGGTTGTAGTCGTCGGTGACATCCAGCGTACCCTTGGAGATGCGGTAGATATACTGGGTCTTGAGGGTGTAGTTGATGGCCAGGGCGGGCCACAGCGCCTCGCCGTTCTCGTCATACATATACTTGCAGGCGTAGATGCGCTTGAAGTATTTGGCGATGGGGGTGCCCTCTATGATCTCGTAGGTGCCCGAGGAGATGATGTAGTGCTCGATCTTAACTCCCAGGGACTTGCCGTAGGCATTGATGCGGTCGAACCAGGTCAGCACGCCGTCGAAAAGCTCTACGTGCTCGCCGCAGGAGCGCAAGTATTCCTCGGTCAGAGGAATGCCTTTTTCCTTGCATTTCTTGATCATGACGAACATGTATGCCAGGATCTTTTCTACCTCGTGCTGCTCGGTGATGGCGGCGGCTTCGCCCCAGAACGCTTCCGAGGTCATGCCGAGATTCTTGATGAAGTCGTATTCCTGCATATCGGTGGTGCAGAGGGTCTTATCGAAATCGTATAAGATACCGATGGTGGTTTGGGACATGATTTTTACCTCCCGTTTGATTTCTGCCCAGGGGCTCTGAAATTATTGTAGCACAAACAGGGAAGAAAATCAAGGGGGAACCGAAAAAAACTTGACAAGCGTGTTTATTGCATTGCCCCAAAAAGTTCATTGGTTACTTTGACGGCAATTACCCCTATGAATAAATTCTTTATTGCATTGCTCGGCTTTACCGAAACCTCAAATCCCTTGTAAAATAAGGCTTAATACAGTTTGTACTTTAAGCGCAGATTATCCGCAATCATCGCAATAAACTCCGAATTCGTGGGCTTTCCTCTGTTGTTTTGAATCGTATACCCAAAGTAGGAATTGAGCGTATCCACGTCGCCGCGATCCCACGCGACCTCGATGGCGTGGCGGATGGCACGCTCCACGCGGGAAGTGGTGGTGGAATACTTCTTGGCCACCGAAGGGTAGAGGATTTTCGTGACCGAATTGATGATATCCGAGTCCTTGACGGTCAGGAGGATGGCGGTGCGGAGATACTGGTAGCCCTTGATGTGGGCGGGAACACCGATCTGATGGATGATCTGGGTGACCTGGGTCTCAATGTCGTCGGGCTCGGCCACGGGTAAGGGAAGATTGCTCCCGGCCGCGCCGTTGCGGATGCTGAGGAGCTCGTCCATATGCTCCAAAAGGCTATCGGTGCGGATGGGCTTGATGAGGCAGAGTGCGGCTCCCGCCCCGGCGGCCTGAATGAACATATTCTGGTTGGCCACGGGGGAAGTCATGATGAATATCGGGGGCTGATCCGACCGAAAATCCAGATTGCGGCAGGCGCGGATGACACCGATGCCGTCCAACTGGGAGAGCCAGATGTCAATGATGGCGATATCGGGATGGGTGTGTTCTATCTTGTGGATGGCGTCGTCGCCGCCCGTGGCTTCATCGATATGGCGGTAGCCGGCGCGGTTTAAAGCTTCGCGGAGCTGGGCGCGGCCTGCGGGATTCTCATCGGCAATGAGTATGCGGGTATCGTAGTATTCCATATGTTCTGTATCCTCCTGAATTGGTAAAAAATGGAAATTATTTGCATGACATAATAATACCATAAATTGGTAATTTTTGCAAGGGGTTCGGTGAAATTAAATATTACCAAAAATTACCAGTAAAAACTGGCAGGATTGACGAAAACACCCAAAAGCTTGCCGAAACCGTGAAGGAGGAAGCGTAGGTTCGATTTAAATGCGACAAAAATAGTGTGATTTTGGAAAAATTTTCGCCAAACCTGTTGCAAAATGCAAGATTTTGTGTTATACTACTATGTTAGGAACCCATAATCCCTAACGTTGAAATACAGTTAATAGATAAAGGAACGAATGAATATGTTGGAACTGAAAAATATTTCTTATTCCGTCTCCGAGACCCTGCCCTCGGGCAAGGTGCGGCAGACCGACATTCTGACGGACGTCAATCTTACCGTCGCCGACCGTTTTGTGGCCATCACGGGCCCCAACGGAAGCGGCAAATCCACCCTCGCCAAGATCATTGCGGGTATCATCACCCCCACCTCGGGTCAGATCATCCTGGACGGCGAGGATATTACCAATTTGTCCATCACCGAGCGTGCCAATAAGGGCACCAGCTTTGCCTTCCAGCAGCCCGTCCGCTTTAAGGGCATCACCGTCAAGGATCTGATCTCTCTGGCGGCAGGGAAGAAGCTCTCCACGGGCGAGGCCTGCGAATACCTGGCCGAGGTGGGACTCTGCGCCAAGGAGTACGTGGGCCGTGAGGTCAACGCATCCCTGTCGGGCGGTGAGCTCAAGCGCATCGAGATCGCCATGATCAACGCAAGAGGCACCAAGTTCTCGGTGTTCGACGAGCCTGAGGCGGGTATTGATCTCTGGAGCTTCCAGAACCTCATCGAGGTCTTCAAGAAGATGCACGAACGCACCAGCGGTACCATCCTCATCATTTCCCACCAGGAGCGCATCCTGGACATCGCCGACAAGGTAGTGGTCATCGCGGGTGGCCGTGTCAGCGCCGTGGGCACCAAGGAGGAGATCCTCCCCGAGCTGCTCCACGCATCTGCCGGTTGCCGCTATACCGCTGCGCCCAAGAACGAAAAGGAGGTTTGACCATGGCTGAACGTAAAGGCTTAGACCCCATCCAGAAAGAACTGCTTGCCCAGGTTGCAGACCTGCATAAAATGCCCGAGGGCGCTTACTCCCTCCGCGTCAACGGAAAGCTGGAGGGGAAGAATTCCTCCGAGCATATCCAGATCGTCAAAAAGACCGATGTCCCCGGCATCGATATCTACATCCAGCCCGGCACCAAGAACGAGAGTATGCACATTCCCGTGCTCCTCTCCCAGACGGGTCTCAAGGAGCTGGTCTATAACGACTTCCACATCGGCGCCGATTGCGACGTGACCATCGTAGCCGGTTGCGGTATCCACAACGCCGGCGACGGCGACAGCGAGCACAGTGGTATCCACCGCTTCTTCGTGGGCAAGAACGCCAAGATCAAGTACGTCGAGAAGCACTACGGCTCCGGCGACGGCAAGGGCGGCCGCATCATGAATCCCACCACCGAGGTGGAGATGGCCGAGGGCTCCTACATGGAGATGGAAACCGCCCAGATCAAGGGTGTGGATTCCACCAACAGAATGACCAAGGCCAAGCTGGGTGATCGCTCCACCCTCATCATTCACGAGAAGATCATGACCCACGGCACCCAGTTTGCCGAGACCCACTTCGAGGTGGATCTGGACGGTGAGGACTGCGGATGCCACGTGGTCTCCCGCTCGGTGGCCAAGGAGGATTCCAGACAGTATTTCTACTCCAAGGTCAACGGCAACGCCCGTTCTTCGGGTCACACCGAGTGCGACGCCATCATCATGGACGCCGCTAAGGTGGTAGCCGTTCCCCAGATCGAGGCCAACCATACTGAGGCCTCCCTCATCCACGAGGCCGCCATTGGTAAGATCGCAGGCGAGCAGCTCATCAAGCTCATGACTCTGGGTTTGACCGAGAAGGAGGCAGAGGAGCAGATCATCAATGGATTCTTGAAATAACGAATCCCTCAAAGAAGGGCAGGCGGGAGCCTGCCCTTTTTTGCTGCTTGCCGCGTTCCTCTTTTCGCGTTTTACTCAAAAACGATAACCCGAAATTGGCACATTTGTTCATTGAGTTTTGTGCGATTCTATGATATAATGTAGGCATCAACCGAAAGGAATTTGCACCATGAAATTCAAGATTACTCGCGCCGCCTCTCTGGCTCTGGCGCTCCTCATGCTGCTCCCCGCCGCGCTGACGGGGTGCAAGTCCGACCCCGTGCCTTCCGAAACACAGGCATCAACCGCCCCCGAGTCTCTCCCTATTGAGACCGAAACGAGCGGGCCCGATGCCTTTGACAATACGCTGCTTCTGGCCGCCGACGGGCAGACCGCCTACACCGTGATCATCCCCGACTACGCCGCCGCCTGGGAGATCACCGCCGCCGAGCGTTTGGTGAAGACCTTGGCCGATCTGGGTGTGACCGTTATTCCCGCCGTAGACACCGCTACCGAGGCCACCGCCAAGGAGATCGTGGTGGGCTACACCAACCGCAATCCCGAGCTGGCCGAGGACTTCTACGCCGTGGGCGTGGGCGGCTACCACATCGCCGCCATCGGTGAGAAGCTCTTCATCGGTGCCAACACCGAGGCAGGCATGACCGCCGCCCTGGACAAGCTTGCCGCCGATCTCATCTCCGACGGCAACCGCCTGGCCATCAAGCAGGGCTACGTCTGCAAGGCACTGGATGAGACCGCGCCTGTGGCAGGCCCCACCTTGAAGGGTGCCTACGCCGAGAGCATCTCCTACGCCCACAATGTGGCCAACGGCGTGCAGGGCTACTACACCGACGGGAACCGCGGCGCCTTCCTCATGACCAATCAGACCATGACGGTCGTAAACGAAATGGCTACGGGTGGTAACCGTCAGGTGTCCACCTTCGTCAACGAGTACGGCGTGCCCTACCTCCGCGACACCATGTCGGCCTACGTGGAGGCGGGAGGGAAGCGTCTCTACTCCAAGGACTCCACCGATAGCGGTAGCATGAACATCTTCCTCTACGGTGCATACCACTACGAGACTCACATCCGCGGGCAGAACTTCGGTGACTCCCGCGTGATCGACGAGACAGTGGAGCCCGTGGATATGCTGAAAAAGGTTGGCGGCTTCAGCGGCCACCATGCCACCGCCGTCAAGGATCGCAAGACGGGCGCGCTCACCATCACCGTGGAATCTCCCGACGACCCTTACGTCAATTTCGGCTACAACTACAAGGTAGACGCCGAGGTCTACGACGCTCTGCTGGTGACTATGCGCACCGAGCATGCCTCGGATGCCGCCTTCTACCTGGCTGCCGGTACTCACGGCGGCATCGACGGCTCTCAGATCGTGTCCTTCTCGGTGACTCCCGGGGAGATGCGTACCTACCTGGTTCCCCTGAACAACGTCAAGGACTACGGCGGTACCCTGAAGTCCCTCCGCATTGACGTGGGCGCCAAGGGCGGCGAGACCGTGGAGATCACCGAGATCAAGGCGATCAAGACCACCGCCTCCGATGTTCCCGCCGTGGGCCTGGATCGCGTTCTCTACACCTATCCCGACAAGCTCAACACCGCCATTCACCTGGTTACCACCGACGAGGTCAAGAACATGACCGCCTACGGCATGGAGACCGCCATCGAAAAGTCCCGCGTGAAGTCCCTGCTGGTCATCGACGGTAAGGGCGAGCATACGTCTCTGGAGGGCGTGGACTGGAGCACCGCCACCGCCGTGGCCTTCGATATCGACCGCGCGGGCGTGTTCGGCTACATCCTGACCCTTGACCCCGGCGTGGGTACCCTGACCGTCATCGAGAAGGACGGCTTCTATATCATCGACCAGAGATCTCCCGCCAAGGCCTCCTACGGCGAGCTGGAGGACATCTACCTCAGCCAGCGCCTCTACAACGATGCTACCCATGACTTTGATGGCTTCCGCAATGCTGTCCGCGAGGAGCGTAATCCTCTGACGGTCACGGTCACCTCCAAGACCTTTAACGGCAAGTCCTTGGGCTACGACGCTCTGCGGGGCTCCTACCGTATGGATCTCCAGGGAACCGAGTTCAACGATGCCTACTACCGCAACCCCGATCTCCACTACCGTGTCGACGTGGAGGTCAAGGGCGACTCCACCGACCGTAATATCTACATGTACACCCACGTTCCCAACGGCGCGCTGGAGTGTGCCGTCCTTCTGGACAGTCAGAACCGCGTTCTGCCCTACCTCATGCAGGTCTGTAAGAACTTCCAGGGCGAGAACGAGGAGCCCATCTTCGACCACGGCGATCCCAGCTATGGCGAGGCCTATTTCCCCATGGTGGTGAAGGGCGGCGAGACCGTCAAGTTCTCGGTGCTGAACCTCTACCAGAACTGGGGTAAGTTCCCCCTGAAGCAGATCTCCTCCATCCAGTTCCACGCCCCCTACTACCACCTCTCCACGGGTGTCACCGAGACCAACTGCATTGCCCCCTACTTCGTCTACGGCAAGGATAAGTGGACCCTCCCCGACTTCCGCGCCATGTCCGCCCCCCTGTGGGCAGGCCAGCCCCAGCACACCTCGGCGGGCCGCCTCTACTTCCTCCACTACACCGATGCCGAGGGCAACGAGTACGCCTCCGAGAACACGGTGGACGAGATTGTCTCCCATGGCCCCACCTACGCCGACGTGTGGATGAACTACATCACCGACGACGGCCGCATTTCGGTGGACTACCGCCATCTGGAAATGCCCCAGACCGATGAGAACCGCACCTACTACGAGATCCGTATGAAGGTGCTGGAGGATATTTCCTTCAACGATTTCAAGAAGGATTTCACCATCTTCTCCATGGACGGCCGCTCCGTGACCTACGAAAGATTTGCCTATCTGGATGAGAACAATCAGGTCGTGGTGAAGCCCGCAAGCACGAATACGGAGGAGTCCTTTATCAAGCTGGGCGACAAGTCTCCCTTTATCTCCTACTCCTACGCCCCCGCCACGGCTGATTACGTCAACATGGCGCTGGTCATCAAGGATAGTACCATCACCATCGGCGGCGAGGCCTACACGGGCGGCTTCCTGACCTCGGATACCCGCAGCGGCATCAATTACGCCCGCCTGACTCTGGATCTGGGCAAGGTCACCCTGAAGGCGGGAGACGAGATCAACGTCAATCTGATCCTCATGCCTTGGGGCTCCCAGCTCACTCCCTCCGAGGACATCTCCTCGGTAACCAACGTCCGCAATGACACCTGTCTGGATCCCATCAAGACCGACGTCAAGGTCGGTACCCTGATCCCCGACGTCTATATGCCCAAGGTCAAGGCCGAGGGTGAGACCGCCGAGTTCACCCTCTCGGGCGCGGACAGCAATATGGCCGTCCGTGTCTACGGCTTCAAGGGCTACGAGAAGCCCGTCATCGAGGAGTACGTGAACGGCGCGTGGGTTGCCTACGAGACCGCCTCCAAGAACGGCTACGACGGCTACATGGTTCACTATGACGGCGACGGCACCTATTCCTTCTCCTTCGTCGTGGATATGAGCAACGGCGCCCGTACCTTCCGCGTCAAGCAATAAGAACCGAACGTTTATCGTTTATCGTTTATCGGAGAACTTTGCCCCGTGCCCCCACCAAAGAACCTTGTGCAAAAGGGGGTCCGGTGGGGGCAGGGGTTTCACCTACCCGAAAAACCAAACTTGAAATTCAAATACAGAAAGGGATCTACCTATGAAAATCGCGATTCTCGGCGTCTGGCACGTCCACGCCCCCGATTATACCCGCTCGGCCATGGCTCTCGGTGAGGTGGTTGGCTTTTTTGAGCGTAACGACGCTCTGGCCGAAGCTTATGCCGGGCAGTTCGGTCTCCCCCGTTTCCTGACCGTTGACGAACTGCTGGCAAGCGATTGCGAGGCCGTCATTGTTTGCTCGGCTACCAAGGATCACACCGCGGATATCATTGCCGCTGCCCGAGCAGGGAAGAACATCTTCACCGAAAAGGTGTTGGCTCTCACCGATGCCGAGTGCGACGCCATTGAGGCCGCCGTAAACGAGAGCGGCGTCACCTTCGTGATCTCCCTGTTCCAGAAGTACATCGGTTCCCGCCGCGCCGTTAAGAACGTTGCCGATAGCGGCGAGTTGGGCAAGATCAACTACCTCCGCTTCCGCAACTGCCACACGGGCAGTACCGGTAACTGGCTCCCCGCTCATTTCTACAATGCTGAGGAATGCGGTGGCGGTGCTATGATCGATCTGGGGGCTCATGGCATGTATCTGACCCATTGGATTCTGGGTATGCCCATAGCGGCGACCTCTGCCTTCACGCTGGCCTGCGAGCGGGCTGACGTGGCGGAAAAGAACAAGGATCGTGTGGAGGATAACGCCGTTACGGTCATGTCTTACGCAAGCGGCGCTATTGCGATCAACGAGACGGGCTTCGTCTCCTCCAACGATCCTGTGGTATTTGAGGTGCATGGCGAGGAGGGCTATGTCCGCATGGAAGATGGCCGCGTGGTCAAGCGTACCGCCGCCACAGGCGGGCAGGAGGTGGAGGTGCCCACCGAGGAGGGCGCCCCCGCTCCCATTATCCAATTCCTTACTGGAAACGTCCTTCCCGGTTGCGGTATGGACGAGGCCAAGGCTCTGACTCACATGATGGTCATGGCCTACGGAAAAGGCTGATTAGAAGGAGAGGACTCTATGTCGGCACTTTACGGTAAAAATACACCCGTTCCTCCGCTCTTCGCAGGCGTGGCAGACTTTGTTCTGGATCTCCCGGCCGACCGCCCGCTCCGCGTCCTCCAGCTGACGGATATGCAGATCATCGACGCTTCCCAGCAGAGAACCCCCGATCGCTTGAACGAACGGGAGATCGCTCTGTGGCAGCCTGCGTCCATCCCCGAACAATGCACGGATCACATCAGAAGCGTGGTGGCACAGACCAACCCCGATCTTATTTTCATCACGGGGGACGTGATCTATGGCGAGTTCGACGACAGCGGGGCAAGCTTTGCGCTGTTCTGCGATTTCATGGATAGCCTGGGCGTGCCGTGGGCGCCCGTCTACGGCAACCACGACAACGAGTCCCGCCGCGGCATCGATTGGCAAAACGGGCGGTTTGAGTCGTCCAAGCTCTGCCTCTTCCGAAAGGGAAGCGTGACGGGCAACGGGAACTACTCGGTTCTCCTGACCCGCGAGGGCACTCCTTTCCGCGTGCTGTACATGATGGATTCGGGCGCTTGCATGGGCTCTCCCGACGCATCGGTGCGCCGCGGCCCCGGGTTCGCAGGGGATCAGTACGACTGGTTATATACGACGGCAGATAAACTGACCGACGTTAATGGCGGCACACCCGTCCCCGCGTTTCTGGGATTCCATATCCCTACGACCCATTTCCATCAGGCCGCCGTGGAGAAGGGGTACCAAAGCGATGCTCATCACGAAAAATACGTGATCGGGGTTACCGTGCCCGCGCGTGACGGTGATTTCGGCTGTAAGCGGGAGAGACTGGGATGCTTTGCCACCCCCGATGACTTTGTGGAGCGACTCCATACTGCCGGAGTGGACGGTGTTTTCGTGGGGCATTGCCACGCCAACAATACCTCCATCCTGTGGCAGGACATCCGCTGGACGTACGGGCTCAAAACGGGGCAGTACGACTACCACACTCCGGGACAGGTGGGGGGAACCCTCATCACTCTGTACGGGGACGCCTTTTCGGTGAATCATGTCCCCGCTCTGGTGCCCATGGCAGAAGCGCCCAACCCGCCGAGGCATTGATTGCATGCAGACTGCAGAATAAAGAATGAATGGAATCTCATAAATTATAGTGAATCAAAGGGAACCGAAAAATGCCCAATGTGTGTTTTTCGGTTCTTTTTTGGCAGAACGGTGAAGAAAATGCCGAGTTGTTATGCAAAAAACAGGGAGGGAATCTTGGAAATAAGTGAAAAAATAAGCGAATTTTGAAATATTTTCAATTACCTCTTGCAAAATGAACGAAAGTGTGGTATACTATATCCATTATTCGATCCGTCGCATCGAGCGCGGTAAATACGCACATACCCATGGAGGCCTACTATGCCATTCAATCACAATCCTTATGCAAACGAATATCAGGAAATGGATGAGCGCGCTGAGCGGGAATTCGATTCCCTCTTGTCTTCGTCCCGTTCTTCCTATACCATCCCCCGATCTGCTTTTGACGGCTACCGCGTGAAGCGCGGCCTTCGCGAAGCCGACGGTACCGGCGTCATGGCCGGTGTGACCCGCGTGGGCAGCGCCCACGGCTATGTGGTCAGTGAGGGTGATAAGTACCCTGTGGAGGGTGTTCTGGAGTACCGTGGCTACGATCTGCGGGATCTGATCAACAATTTCGTTTCGGAGAACCGCTTTGGTTTCGAGGAGACGGCCTTCCTGCTCTTTTTCGGGCATCTTCCTACCCGCGATGAGTTGGCGGAGTTCAATGATCTGCTGGCGAATTTGCGCCGCCTTCCCCCTCGCTTTACCGAGGATATCATCATGAAGGCGCCCTCCCGCTCCATCATGAATAAGCTCCAGACCGCGGTGCTGTCCCTCTACGCATACGACGATAACCCTGATGAGGTGACTCTGGATAACATGCTCCGACAGTCCATTGAGATCGTGGCACGTCTGCCCGTGATTGCGGCACAATCCTACTCGGTCTACCGAAATGCTTTCTTCAATAAGTCTCTGACTCTCCATAATCCCCATGACAATCTGAGCACCGCCGAGAACTTCCTCCGCGTTCTCCGTCCCGATAAGAAGTATACCGAGGCCGAAGCGCATTTGCTGGATCTTTGTCTGGTGATCCACGCCGAACACGGCGGCGGTAACTGCTCCACCTTTACCACTCGCGTGCTGTCCTCCTCGGGTACCGACACCTATTCTGCCATCGCAGGCGGCATCGGCGCCCTGAAGGGCCCCCGCCATGGCGGCGCAAATCTGAAGGTTCAGGAAATGTTCGACTGCATCAAGCAGAACGTGGCGAATCCCAAGAACGACGACGAGCTGGCTTCCTTCCTGCTCAAGATTCTCAACAAGGAAGCAGGTGACGGCAGCGGTCTTATCTATGGTATGGGACACGCGGTCTACACCAAGTCCGATCCCCGCGCGGTACTGCTCAAACAGTTTGCCCGTGAGCAGGCCTATGAGAAGGGCTTTGGCGACGATTTCGATCTTTTGGAGTCCATCGAGCGCCTGACCCCCGAGATTTTCTGCGCCTTCAAGGGCATTTCTCAGGAAATGTGTGCCAACGTGGATCTCTATTCGGGTTTGGTCTACCGTATGCTGGGGATTCCCACCGAGATGTATACGCCCCTGTTCACCATCGCCCGCGCTTCGGGTTGGTGCGCACACCGCATGGAAGAGTACATGACCGCCGGCAAGATCATTCGTCCCGCCTACAAGTGCATCTCCAAGCCCCAAACCTTCAAAGCTCCCGACGAGCGCGGCTGATATATTACCAACCTCAAAAAGAAAAAGGTGTTCTGTAAGACGCAGAACACCTTTTTTGTCGCATCGGTCGGCCTCGGCATATACTGCTATAAAAGGCGGAGAAAGCTATTATACGGATGATTCAGACAGCTTTCAATTTGGAGTTTATCGGAGAGTTATGTCCCTTTCTCTCCATGGCGAGAGAAAGGGACCGAAAGAGCGCCCCGTAAGGAAGAAACCCACGGTTTCTTCCTTACGTATCCATCATCCTACTGCGCGCACTTCTTTCGCCAGAGGGCGAAAGAAGTTGACCGCGCGTAGAGTCGCCAAGACCCGATAACCCGCACGAACGGCGGAGCGCCGTCCGCGCGGAACTCGCCGCTTTGCTTCTGCCTAAAGCCGCAGTTTATCCTGTCGGATAAAAGAAAACCGTGGGTTGTCACCAAAACAGGCAGCCAACCACGAT
>JAZRIF010000136.1:0-7475 GCA_045645165.1 Eubacteriales bacterium | reverse complement strand
ATCACAATCCACTTCAATATTCTTCAAACGCTTTTTGAAGGTTTTTGGAGATTCCAAAGAACCTTTTTTCAAAAAGGTTCTTTGGCGGGTCCAGGGCAACGCCCCTTGCGCTCTCTACTCCTTAAACAAGATATCCGCGCCCACGGCTCGCTCCACGGCGGACTTGATGGCAGCCATACCCGAGCCGTCGGATCCGGCTCGGCCGGGGATGGAGATAACGGCGGGGAGGGGGGTGTCCTTGTAGCGGGCGATGTCCTCGGCAATCACCTTGGCGTAGTTTTCCACGATGAAGATGATGGCGTAGGACTCGTCGCGAGCCAGTTGATGGAGGATCTTTGCGGCGGCTTCGGGATCGGGTGCCTCGTGCACCGCAAAGCCGATGGCCATAAAGCCCATGACGCTGTCCCGCTCGCCGATGATACCGATCTTATACATAACTCACCCTGATCCTTTCCCGAATGACGGCCGAATCCAGCTCAGCGTCCTTCGCGGCCAGTACGATGCGGATGTTCTTGACGGCGGTCTCGCAACCCACCAGGTAGCCGCCCGCCACGGGGGCACCGAAGGGGGTGCGGGCATCTGCGCGGACGAGCGCCATATAGAAGTCGTCTGCCGCCTTCTCCACGGCGAACAGGGGACGGGGATCTCCCTCCACAGCCGCCAGCTTGCCGTAGGCGGTGGGGAGCAACGCCTCCCACAAACGCGCCTCGCCTTCTGCGTAGACCTCGGCGAAGAAGTCCTCACCCAGCGTCCCGCCGGGCAGGAGAGATTCCTCCAGGAAAGATGCCCCCACGGTTCCCATGTTCATTCGCAGGATACGCAGAGTCATCAGAATGTTGGTCAAATCGATCTTAGCCTTGAGCCAGCCCAGAAGGGTCTCATCCCCCGAGGCGGTGGCGTCGGCCACCATGGCGGCATAGCAGGCGCGATCCAGAATCGTGTCGATGCGGCGGGGATCGGAGGTCTTGTCGAAGGCCTCCTTCGCCACGGGAATGGCGGCGGCCATAGCGGCGGGGAACTTGTCGTACTTCCCTTCCCGCAGAAGTCCCTCTACCTCGTCGGCGGGGACGGTGCCGAAATCAAAGAGCAGATCCTCGGCGGAAATGCCGCGGATGGCGCACTTGATGGCGGCCTTGACGTTGTTGCAATCGTAGGGGTAGCGGAAATAGCGGAACACGGCGGGATCGGGCACCGAGGTCTCTACCTCGCGATACGCCTCCCGCAATACCGCCAGTAGCATCCCCTCGCGGGCGCGGCTTTGGGCTTCGCCTGCGGGCAGAGCCGTCGCGCCCTCGGTCTCGGCCGGCGACAGGCCGAACTCGGCCAATCTGTCCATAACCTCATCCGCCGAGCGAGCCTCGATCAGAAGCTCCATACGCTCCCGCCCCACGAGACGGTTCTCCAGCGCGCGGATGCGCGCCGAGGCGTACATGTATTCGGTTGGTTGTAATTTCTTCATGTCGTAACTCCCTTATGGGATTTTCGCAAAATGCCGCAGGATCAGGTGGCATCCCCGAAGAGGATGCGGTTGACCTTGGCCTCGGTCTCGCGGCGGTTCTCGGCCATGAGCATGGCGAGGGAGCAGTTGGTCTCCACGGGGCCCGAACGGAGGATCAGACCGCCGTCAATGGGGGCTGTGTCGGGAGCCAGGCGAAGCTTGGCCAGTACGGCGGGGGAGAGCTTGGCGCCAAAGCCCGTGCGGTAGGCCGCCATGAGCTTGTCGCCGTAGCTGCTGCGATCGCGGCTGTTCAGCACCACCTCGTAGGTCGCAGGGGAAATATCTTCTCCGTAAAGACGGAGGCTGTCTGCCTCCCCTTCCAGCTGACGCTGAAGGGCACTGCGCAACATCTTGCAGAGCAGATCCAGATACTGCTCGCCGCCCATGGATCGTACCTGCTTTTCGGCGGCGGCGTACGCCTCGTCCAGAATGGCGGCGCGAGCCTCCAGAATGGCGTTGCGCTTGGCCATGGCCGCCGAGGAGCGGGCGCGGACGATGAGCGCCTGACACTCTCGGTCGCTCTGCTCCCGCAGAGCCTCCAGCTCGGCCGCCGTTTCGGTCGCGTATTTTTCGCGGATGGCGGCGCATTCAGCCTCGGCGCGCTCCAGGATCTCCCTGGCGTCGGCCTCGGCATCGGCAAGAATCTTGCCGGTTACTTTTTCCAGTCCGGTCATGGTACTATACCTTTCTTTCTTACTTCAAATCGTATCGAAGCCGAACGATCAGGCGTTGAAGGGGGAGAAGAAGACCAGCAGCAGGGTGATGAGCAGAGCGAAGATCGCGTAGGTCTCGACCAGAGCAGAAGATGTGATGGCCTTACCCAGCTCACCGGGGCGCTTGGACAGCAGGTTGATACCCGAAGCGGACACGCGACCCTGACGAACAGCGGAGAAATAACCGGCCAGCGCGATGGGCAGAGAGGCCATAAGGTAGTAAGCACCTGCAGCCATGGGCAGGTTGGCCAGATAGTCGGGGTTGCCGAACAGACCCAGCATAGCCAGCATCAGGAAGGCGGCCACCAGACCGTACACGCCCTGGGTCATAGGCAGAGCCTGCAGGGCCAGAGCCTTACCGAACAGAGAGGGATTCTCGGAAAGCAGACCGCCGGCGGCCTCGCCTACGATACCAACGCCCTTAGCAGAACCCATGCAGGGGAGAGCAACGGCCAGAGCGGCGCCCAGAAGGGCCAGATTGGTGCCCGAGAAGATGGATTTGAGAACGGTAGCGACGGACTCGCCTGCGGGAACCTCGGGGGTAGCGCCGATGGTAACATCCTCGGCAGCAGCGCAAAGGGTAAAGAGGGTCATCAGAGCCAGAACGGTGAGGGCCAGAGCGGCCAGTTTCTTAAGAATGTTGGTTTTCATGATTGATATCTCCTTGTTAATTGTTGTTTTTTCTGCGGTCTGTCACCGCTCGGCAGAGGTGGAATTCTCGGAGGGATCCAACTCCACGTTGGAATATTGGGCGCTGGGCTCGGCAGGCTCAAAGGCCACGCCGCCGTCCTCGTAGAACTTTCCGAAGAACTCCAGATACTGAAGTCGGCTGGTGTGTACAAAGGAACCCAGCAGGTTGATGGCAATGTTGAGTCCGTGACCGATCAACAGCACCACCACTAAAATGACAAAGCCAACAGGGGTAGGACCGCCCATGGTAGCAAGCAGGTTGAAGACCTGCGCCATGACGGCGGCGGCCAGACCCAAGGCCAGGATACGGCAGTAGGACAAGAGATCCGAGGCGTAGCCAATCAGGTCGTAAAGTCCCTTGAAGCCCATGAGCACCCGCATAACGGGGTTCTTCTGGGCGCGTCCGTAGGTGGCCAGAATCATGAGCACAGCCACGCCTACGGTAATCCAGCCAGCAGTGGAGCTGACGAAGATGAGACCGAGACCCGCAAAGAGGATCCAATAGGAGCCCACGTCGAAAATGGCCGCGAAGACGTTCCCCTGCTTGCAGAGCAGAACGAATTTAACCGCCATGCCACCGATAAGGTGAATAGCACCCATAGCCAGGGAAACCACAAGGAACGCCATAGGGTTCTCCAGCGGATTGAGGGAGATGGGCTTGCCACCCAGCGTGAGAACGAGACCGTTAAAAATGGGGTAGGCCTCCTTGGCGGCTTCGGCGGATTCATACCCTCCAAAGCTCGTCATCAGGGCATAGGGAAGATCTCCGAACCAACCGCCGAAAACGAATCCGAAGACGGTACAGGAGATGCCGCAGTAGGCGAACATATTGAGCATTCGGGTCATACCCGGCTTCATGTGCATAAGCTTTGGCGCCAAAAATCCAATGAGAACCAGAAGAATACCGTATCCCACGTCGGCGAACATAAGGCCAAAGATCACGAAGTAGAAGATACTCATGACAAAAGTGGGATCAAAGGTCCCGTATTTCGGATAGGAGTACATCCCCACCACCCACTCAAAGTTGGCGGCAAAGCTGTTGTTTTGCAGCAAAACGGGGGGCTCGTCATCCTCTGCGGGATCCTCAATACCGTAGGCGCAGGGGAGCTTATCCAGCGCCGCGGCCACCTTTTTCTCCCGTTCGGCGGGCACCCAGCCCTCCAGCACGGCGCATTGCTCGGTAGCGGCCAGCTTTTGCTTCTCTCCGGCGGCGTTCAGGGTGGTCATCTCCACGTCATACAACACCTTGACCTCATCCAACCGATCGGCCAGGCGGTAGAACGTATCGCTGATTCCCTGCAGCTCATTTTCCAGCTCGGCCATACGGCGCAAGCAGAGCTTGTGATTCTCGGCGGCAGTACCCGGTGCGGGAAGCCCCTTGAAAGTAATCCGTGTAAAACCGATCCCCGCCAGGGCGCGCGCCACGGCGTCACCGTCCTCCTTCAGGAGCAGAACGGCTACGTAGAGCCCGTCGGTATCCCGCGCGACCTCCTCCACACCTGCGTGGAGATCCGCCAGAGCGTCGTCCGCTTCGGAGATCAGGGTCTTGGCGGGCAGAGTTCCCAGCCACACCTCGCTCAGCTCGGTTTCCTCGGCCTCCAAGGGAGCATTGTACTCCAGCCAAGGGGTCAAGGATCGACACAGCGCCTCCAGGCGGTTGTGTTCGTTTTGACAGTTGATTCGACTGTCCCGCGCCTGCAGCGTTTGAGCGACCGTATCACGGGCGGCTTGCAGTCGCCCCGTGGCGCGAAACGCTTCGGCGGTGACCTCAATGGGACGGCTCGTGGCTTTGGCGTTTACCGCATACCCATCCAGTATGGGAAGGGCGGCGGTCACGTCGGCGACCCGTCGCTCGGCATCCGCCCGCGCGGTATCGCTGTCATACCGCAGAAGGGCGCCCCCATCGGGCAGATCCCCCAGCGGTACGGCGTCGATCTCCACGCATCGGAGCCGCATGAGCCTGCGAACCAGCTTGTCCGCATCCCGCAGTGAGGCCAGCACGGTCAGTTTTTTCATGACAGTTACTGACATATTCCGTATTTATCCTTTCTTACGGGGCTCAGACGTCGCAGAGCTCCCATTCGATATGCTTCACGGCTTCCCGCATTTTCTCCTTAGCGGAGGCCTGTATGGCTTCGATATCCGCCCCGGCTTCCTCACGGCTCTGGGAGATCAGGGCTTCTGCGCGCTCACCGATCATGGTCTGGCGCACCTTCATCTCAGCCGTAGCCTTGGACAGCTCCTCTGCCGCCTTTTTGGCGCAGGTCGTCTCACAGGCGCTGATCATCTCACGGGCTTCGTTCTGAGCCCGCTCCCGAATGGCATTAGCCTCGGCCTCGGCGTTCAGCACTCTGGAAATGGCTTCTTTAGACAAGAATTCCACCTTCTTTCTGTCGGAAACAGTCGCTCCTCACCCCAAAAAACAGGTTCTCACAGCTACTGGTTTCCATTGATTCTTATTTTATTATTTTACCACATTTCAGCGGTTTTTTCAAGTATTTTTTGCGATTTTTCCATATATTTTCCACATATTCCCGCCTCTGTGCCGGAGGGGAAATACGGGGCGTGCAAAAAAGGGGAGAGGCACAGCCTCTCCCCTTTCGGATATGGGTAAAATCAGCAGGATTACTCCTCGATGGCGGCCTTCTGGATCAGAACGGCACGCATGATGGCGGGATCAAACTTGGCCTTGCGGTCGTAGGTGTACAGGCCGTTGACCTCCTGCTCCACGTCGGTGAGCTGGGTGTAGCACAGAGCACCCATCTTGGGATGGAACAGAATCGCCTCGGTCAGCCCCTTGAAGCGATTGATGAATTCTTCCTCGGACATAGGCGCCTGACCATAGCCCCAGCCTGCGTCCTCCTTGGGAGCCCAGCGGATGCCGCCGTACTCGGAGACGAAGGTGGGATGCTCGGGCATGGACAGCGAAGGACAATGCCAATGCACGTCGTAGGTGCCGCCATCCTTCAGGGGCTCCAGCTTCTTTGCAAAGACCTCGGGGTTCTGCTCGTAGTCATGGAAATCCATGATGTCGGTCAGACCCGCGACGTGTACCCATCCCGAGGAGTCGATGTACATACGGGTGGTATCATACTGGCGGGTGACGGTGGCCAGGAACTTCACAAAGTGGTTATTCTGGTTGGGCTGGGTCTCGTTGAGGGGACACCAGCCGATGATGGCGGGATGGTTGAAGTCTCTTGCCATGATCTCGCACCACTCGGGAATGAAGTTCTGGTAAGCAGTCTCACGGGAGATATCCAGGCACCAGTTGGCGTGCTCGCCCCAGACGATGTAGCCCTTCTTGTCGCAG
The DNA here is from genome assembly GCA_045645165.1 of Eubacteriales bacterium. Lineage (GTDB taxonomy): Bacteria > Bacillota > Clostridia > Oscillospirales > CAG-272 > CAMEON01. The sequence goes on along the minus strand of JAZRIF010000136.1, from coordinate 1,264 downwards.
AGGGACAGGAACAGGGGCTCAAAGACCTTCTGGTGGAGTCTTGCGCCGTTGAAGCCCATGGCCACGGAGCGGTCGATATCGGCCTCCAGCTCGGAGAGGGTGGATGCGGTGTAGATGCCGTCGGGGTAGAAGCCCTGATCCAGCACCAGGCGCTGGAACACGACCTTGCCGTTGAGGTAGAAAATGCCGTCGCGGCACTCGATCTTACGCATACCGAAGTAGGACTCTACGGTATCCTCGCCCAGAGTCAGGGTCAGATCGTACAGGCGGCCGTTGCCGACCTCCCACAGATGAAGCTCGTCCAGGGGCACCTCCACGATTGCCTTGCCGCCGTGGACAACGGTCTCGCCAATACCCTGCGCCTTACCCTCAAAGGAAGCCTTGGCGGTCAGGGTCATACCCTCGCCGCCCACAGTCAGCGCCTCGATAACCAGTTTCTGGCGCTCGATATCGGGGTAGTACTTGGTGGACGCGATATAGTCGGTGGGCACGCACTCCAGCCAAGTGGTCTGCCAGATACCCGTGGTGCGGGTATAGGAGCAGCCGTGGGAGTGGTAGAGCGTGGACTGCTTACCGCCGGGCTGATTGCCGTTGCGGAGGTGATCCCACACGCCCACGGTCAGGGTGTTCTCGCCTTCCTTCAGAGCCTTGGTGATATCGAAGGAGAAGGCCACGTAACCGCCGATGTGATCACCCATGTACTGTCCGTTGACCCACACCTTGGTGTAGTAATCGCAGGCGCCGATATGGAACAGGACGCGCTTGCCTGCCCAGGTTTCGGGGAGGGTCAGGGTCTTGCGGTACCATACGCTGTCGCAGAAATCCTTGTCGCCGATACCCGACAGCTCGCTCTCGCGGCAGAAGGGGACGGTGATGGTCTCAGAAAAGGGCGCGCCGTTCTGGAAGCCGCGCTGTTCGCCGGTCGCGCTTCGATCGGTCTGGTATTCCCAGGGGCCGTTGAGGTTGAGCCAGTTGGCATCTCCGCGGTCGAACTGAGGGCGGGGAAATTCAGGGCGGGGAGCGGTGGAAGTATAGAGCATGGTGATGTACCTCGCTTTGCTAAATTTTTCTGTATATATTATACAAGAAGCACGGGCATTTGTCAAGGGATTCGGGAATATCCGTGAAAGAAATGTTCAAATTGCAGTTTATCGGCCAGGGGCTCTGCCCCTGGACCCCGCTTAAGGAACTTTTGAAAAAGTTCCTTAAGAATCCTCAAAACCTTCAAAAAACATTATCAAATAATTGTTTTTTAAAGTTCTTG
>JAZRIF010000135.1:0-4274 GCA_045645165.1 Eubacteriales bacterium | reverse complement strand
CAAGAACTTTCAAAAAGGATTATTTGACAATGTTATTGAAAGTTTTAGGGGTCAAGCCCCTTTTTCAAAAGGGGCTTGCGGGGGGGGCAGAGCCCCCACAAACTGCAATTTATCTCTTTGCCGCCATCATCACCATGCGTTCGCAGAGGTCGTCGTAGGAGATACCCACGGCGGCGGCGGCTTGTGGGAGGAGGCTGGTGGGGGTCATGCCGGGGAGGGTGTTGGCCTCCAGGCACCAAGGCGTGCCGTTTTGATCCAGAATGAAATCGAAGCGGGCGTAGCCGCGCAGGCGCAGAGCCTCAAAGCCGCGACGGGTGGCGGATTCCAGAGCAGCGACCTCGGCCTCCGTCAGATTTGCAGGGCAGATCTCGGTGGTCTGGCCGGCTTGATATTTGTTTTCGTAGTCGTAAAAGCCCTCCAGCGGAATAATCTCCACGGCAGGAAGTACCTCACCGTCCAGATAGCTGACGGTCAATTCCCGCCCGATAATACGGCGCTCGGCCATGAGAGTAGACTCGTAGCGGGCGGCCTTTTCAATGGCAGCGATTAGTTCGGCGCGGTTCTCGGGCATGGAGACGCCCACGCTGGAGCCCCCGGAGCAGGGCTTGATAACCACGGGATAGCCCAGCTCATCCTCGATACGATCAGCCGTTGCCTCCACCCCCACCGATAGGTCGCAGTATACCCAAGGAGCGTTGACAACTCCCGCGCGGGTAAGCATCTGCTTGGTGAGGTCTTTATCCATGGCCAGAAGACTGCCCGCATAACCGCTTCCCGTGTAGGGAATGCCCTCCATGTCCAGAAAGGCTTGAAGCTGGCCGTTCTCTCCCACGTCGCCGTGGAGAGCGATGAACACCGCATCCGCGGCGTGGCACAGTTCGGAAACACCTGCGCCAATGCGGCGCTCCCCGTGACCTGTACGCGCTTTCAACGCATTCAGATCAGGGACGGTGCGGCTGACGCAGTAAGTTTCGATGGGCTCGTGGGTAAAGACAGGCTCGGCACCGTCAATGGCTCTGCCCGTATAGAGATCCACCAGACAGACCTCGTGCCCCTTGCGGACGAGTGCACCCGCAATCAGAGAACCCGAAGACAGGGACACCTCCCGTTCGTGGGAAAGGCCGCCGGCAAGAACGGTTATTTTCATGGAATGAATCCTTTCTGAAACGTAGTTTTCAGCAGTATATGATCAGAGAGAAGGTAGCGTCACCTGCACGACACGGTCGTTTCCGCCCAGATCGCACAAAACCGAAACCGAGCAATCGGGGAGATAGGCGGCACACAGGGCACGCAGATCATCCGCCTGATCGTAACCGATCTCCAACAGAATATGCCCTCCGGGCTTCAAAAGTCCCGCGTAATCTTGCAGAATGGCGCGGTAAAAGATCAAACCGTCTTCCCCGCCGTCCAGAGCGGCCAAGGGCTCGTAATGCACCTCGGGGGAGAGTCCGTCGATCACCGCCGTGGGAATGTAGGGAGGATTGGACAGGATGGCATCAAAGGGCGCATGGACAGACAACGCCTCCGCACCGCCGTTCAGCAGATCGGCGCAGACAGGCATAAAACGCGCCGCAACCCCGTTCTCCTCGGCATTCTTAACCGCAAGGGCAAGGGTATCGGGATACAGCTCCAAGGCGGCGGCTGTCAGGTCGGGACGTCGCGAAAGCGCAGCGATCGCAATACACCCGCTTCCCGTGCAGAGATCAACGAAACGACCTCCCGCAGGGATCAAGCGGATCGCCTGCTCAACCAGACACTCGGTATCGGGGCGGGGGACGAGGCAACGCTCATCTACGGCAAAAGGCAGACCGAAAAACTCCCACGTACCAAGAATGTACTGCAAGGGATACCGCCCCTTGCGTTTTTCAACGGCATCATCCAACGCGGTGACATCGTAAACACGGTCACGGTCGGTCATTAGCGACACACGGGATACACCCGCAAAATGTTCCAGAAGGAGCGCGGCCTCATCGGCGGCCTCGTCAATACCAACATCGGAAAGTGTCTGTGTCAGGCTTCTGTATGAGTATGGCATGATCGCGCCTCCCTTCTTGGTTCTTGGAATGATTTCGTATTAGTATACCATGTTTTGCGGCAAAATGAAAGGGGTATTTATCACAAAATTTTCCTCCTGTTTTTGTCATTTTGCACACAATCCGCGGGTGAAACTGTGCACCTGTACGAAATTTGATTTTTGCACGATTTTGTTGCAAAAATATTGTTCCAAATTACTTATTTTATGCTATAATATATATAGAAATTCGTATTTGAACAAGTTCACGCAAGATTGGAGGCTTTACATATGCTCGGTTGTTTTCTGACGTTCCTGAACTCCCCCTTGCTCCGCACGCTCCCCAAAGAGGAGATCCCGTTGGGCACGCTGATCACCGAGCTTGTGATCGCGGTTCTTCTCCTTAGCTTTATGTTCATCTTCCGCAAGCGCTTCCTCAAGGTCCTTTGTGGGTGCGGTTCTGAAGTATGCCTGTTCCTGGCCTGTAAGCTTGCCTTTGGGCCCGATGCACTCCTCACACAGATCATGTGTTGGATCACCGCCGCCGTTGCGTGTATCATAACAGTCAGCATCGTTAACCGCATCAACTGGAGCAAGCTCCAGGCCAAGGCCTGACCTGTGCCATGTCGCCCTCCGGTCTTATCAGCATCATTGTACCGCTCCACAACGCTCACTCTTACCTTCCCACCTGCATAGAAAGCGTGGTGGATCAGACCTACCCCGCGTGGGAGCTGATCCTGATTGATGACGGATCGACGGACGGAAGCGGAGAGCTGTGTGATGCATACGCAAAAAAGGATCCTCGCATCCGCTCGATCCATCAAGAAAACAGCGGTGTCAGCGCCGCGCGAAACAGAGGTATAAGAGCCGCCCGCGGTTCTTATACCTGTTTTATGGATAGCGACGATTCCATAGATCCCTCCATGCTCGCAGACATGATCGCCGCCATGGAGAAAACGGGCGCAGACTGTATTGCCAGCGGCCTGTCCTACGACTTTGCAGAGACGGGAGACTCCCACCCGTATACCGTGCGTGAAGGACTGCGAAAGCTTCCCTTGTCTGCCGAAGAATATCGCGAGCTTTCCGAGAGACGTATGCTGAACAGCCATTGCGGAAAGCTTTTCAAGAAGGAGATTCTGGACAACTACGCCATCCGCATGGACGAATCGATTTCGGTACTCGAGGACGGGATCTTTGTGCTGGATTATTTATCCCACGCTAAGTCCCTCTACTGCCTCCCCACGGCGTCCTACCACTACCGCCAGACCACCGCGCCTTCCCTGCAAAAGCGTTACCATCCCGACGCCCTCGCGGCGTGGGTACAGTACGCGCACAAGCACATTGCCTTCACCGAGCACACAGATGAAGAAAATACCGCCGGGGTATACGCCATGCTTTGGCGGCGCCTTCGCGGATTTCTGACCGACGTATACGCCGCATCGGGTCTTCCCGCCAAGGAAAAATACCGTCTGTTGCGGGCTTTTGCAGCCGCCGCCCATGAGGCGGATATATTCCGTGGCATATCCGCTTCCCCCGATAGAGGCATCAAAGGGAAACTGCTGTTTTCCCTTGTCAAGGGCAACCGTTCCCTCCCGCTTCACCTCCTGCTCCTACTCCGCCATATTCCCAAACCCTGAATTTTTATACCTGAAAGGATACATACACTATGTCTAATCTTGGAAAAAACACCTGGTTCATTGCCGACGGCTACATGAGTGACACCGTCAAGGGCGAGTTCGTCAGCCACGAGGCCGTCTGCGTGCTCAATCTGTCGGGCGAAACCGCACACATTGATCTGACCCTCTACTTCGAGGATTGCGAGCCTCTCCGCGGCTTCCACGCCATCTGCGAGCACGAGCGCACCAATCACATCCGCCTGGACAAGCAGGTAAACGACGAGGGTAAGACCATTCCCCGCAACAAGCCCTACGCCATTCTGGTGGAATCCGACCGCCCCATCGTGGTGCAGTGCTCCCGTCTGGACGTCTCCCAGCCCGAATACGCGCTGATGACGACGATCGCGTACTGATAAAACAAAAGAAGGTTGACCCTGTTGGGTCAACCTTCTTTTGTCTATGACATCTTCAAATTGGGGTTATCGAGCAGGGGTTTCACCCCTGCACCCCACCAAGAACCTTTTTGAAAAAAGGTTCTTGGAACTCCAAAAACTTTCAAAAAGGGTTATTAAATCATACTTTTTGAAAGTTCTTGAAGAGAGTCCAGAGAGGAACTTCTTTCAAGAAGTTCCTCTTTGGCGTTCTCC
>JAZRIF010000134.1:0-5115 GCA_045645165.1 Eubacteriales bacterium | reverse complement strand
GAACTTCTTTCAAGAAGTTCCTCTTTGGCGTTCTCCCGCTCCCCTACAAACTCCAATTTACTGTTCTGCAAGTCCCTTGACAAACTCCCGCAGTTCAGGCATATAGGCCTCGGTTTCGGCCACCAGCTTGAGCTGGGTACGGGCGCGGACAAGGTTGTGGTCGGGGTAGTCGGTATGGAAATATACGTCGCCGTTCAGGTAGTCACCCAGAAAGCGCATACCCGTCTCCAGCGTGATGACGTAGCCGCCATCGGGGAGCATGGAAAGCTCATTGGGGGTCAGATCCCCGCCCGTGCCCTTGATAAAGCCTCTTGCGTAGGACTTGAACATCTCGGGAAGGAAGTGTACCTTGTCGAGGTCAGTCTCGTCCTCGGCGGCAGAGGCCGCGCCGGCGCGAATGGAGTCACCGAAGTCGTACAGAGAGGAGCCGGGCATAACGGTGTCCAGATCAATGATGCACACCGCCTCCTCGGTCACCTCGTCCAGAAGGATGTTGGAGAGCTTGGTGTCGTTGTGGGTCACGCGGAGAGGGAGAGTGCCGTCTGCCAACGCGTCCACGATGAGGGCGCACCTGTCGGCGCGGTCGGTAATGAACTTGATCTCCTCCTGCACCAAATGGGCTCTGCCCGAAGCATTCCGCTCCACGGCGGAGAGGAAATCGGCGTAACGCTTCTTGGTGTTGTGGAAGTTGGGGATGGACTCGATGAGGCGAGAGGCGTCGAAATCCGACAGCCGTCTCAAAAAGTCTCCGAAAGCCTCGCCCACGCGGGCAAAGGTCTCGGCGCTGTCCACGGTGAGACGGCAGACGGTGCCCTCCACGAAGTCGTAGGCGCGCCAGAAGCGGCCGTCTTCGTCGGTATAGCCCTTCTGTCCGTCGGTGGTCAGAACCACCCGCATGGTTCCCCGCTCGGCATCCTCGCCTGCCTCCACAAGACCTGCGCGGATGTGGTCGGTCACCGCCGCGATGTTCTCCATGACCCCCACGGGATCTGTAAAGATAGCGGTATTCAGAATTTGCAAAATATAGCGTTTCCCGCTACCCATGGTAACGATGTAAGTACTGTTGATGTGGCCGTTGCCGCAGACCTTGACGTCGGTGATCTCACCGTCAAAGGCAAAGCGGGTACAGACGGCCAGAACCTGCTCGTGAGTCGGTTTCGTCATGGCATCAGCCCCACAGGTGCTCGGGGTACTCGCCCGCGTCGATCAGCGCCTGAATGGCGTTCACAACCCAAGGCTTATCCTCCTTGTAGGTCACGCCGTACCACTCGGACTCGGTGGGGTAGACCACCACGTCGCACTTCCCTGCCTTGACAAAGGTGTCAATGGAAGTGGGAAGCAAAGACTCGGCCTTCATGGGATCGGCCACGTTCTTGAGGTTTTCCATGAATACGTCGAAATCCTTGTCCAGCATATCAATGGTCTCGGCGCCCAGACCCCAGCAGTTCATGGAAACTACGGTCTCGCCATCCAGATATACCATATTGCCGTTTGCGTCAGGATACTGAGCGTTGTCACCCAGCTTTTCGATCTTGTGGGTCTCCACCAGATCCACCAGCATACCGCTCTCGTCCACTTTGCAGATGCCACGGGAGCAACCGCCCTTGTCGGTGAGGGTATTCTTGACCTTGAAGCCTACGGCGCAGCAATGGCAGACGCCGTCGTTTGCAAGCTCGCCGTTTTCGATCTTGCGGAGATGAGCGGCCAGCTTCTCGTAGGTATTGCGGCCGTAGAAGTCATCGGCGTTGATAACACCGTAGGGCTCCTTCACGATACCGCGGGTGGAGCGAACGGCGTGGGTGGTGCCCCAGGGCTTCACGCGGCCATCGGGAACGGCATAACCCTCGGGAATGTCGGAGAGCTCCTGGTAGGCGTACTCCACGGCGATGTGCTTCTCCACACGGGCGCCGATGGTGGCCTTAAAATCCTCTGCGATGGCTTCCTTGATGATGAAAACTACCTTGTCAAAGCCTGCGCGCTTGGCGTCGAAAATCGAATAGTCGATGATGAAGTTGCCGTCCTTGTCGATGGGCTCCATCTGCTTGACACCGCCGAAGCGGGATCCCATACCGGCTGCAAGAATTACGAGAGTCATAGTTGTTTTCCTCCGATTTGTATGTATTTGGAATGGTCTCCCCCCATCGGGCTCGACCTACTTCTCCAATATATTATTATACATGATTTTCCTCTTTGTGGCAAGACTTTCAGCCACAGTTTACAATTTGTTAACAGGTATATCGTTCGCAGTTTGTCAGTCGCAGACCGACAAACTGCAAAATGTAAAATGCAAAATGCAGAATGCAAAATGAATGAAGCCTTCCGCTAAAGCGGAAGCCGAATTCGTGGTATTTCAAGATTTGCATTCTGACAAAAAAATCATTGCCCGATAATGGAAATCATATCATGATTTTTTCATGGAGCTTTCCCTTACCATAAGAACACATTTTGCCATCGGCAAAATGTTTCATTCATTCTGCATTGTGCATTTTGCATTTCGGGCGCAGCCCGATAAACCTAAAATTACCCCCGAAGGTCGACCCATTTGAGCCGTCCCTCGGGGGTATTGGGTTCATTGGTTTGTCGCGATCATCTTATCCGGCGACGGTCAGCGCGCGATCCTCGCCCGCGCCGATCTTGTCCAGATAGAGCTTGATGCGCCCGGGATTGCGCACTACGGTCACCACGTCGAAGCTATGCTCGGTGTAAGTGCCCGCCTCGCGGAGATCGCTGTGGAGAAGAGGTTCCTCCAGGGGCGCATCACAGCGGGTGACCACGATCGGGAAAGGGGTATCTCCGTCGACATCGAAGATCATGTCCCCGTGCAGGTGACCCGCGAAGTATCCCGCAAATCTCCCCTTCGCATCGGAAAAGCTCAGATTCTCCAACACCACGCGATCCCATGCGCCCGCCGTGCCGAAGGTGCCCGAGAAGATGGGCTGCCGTTTTACGTAAGCCGTCACCAGCCCCCGCAAAAGCTCCCGCTCGGGAATCTCACCCGAGGCATCTCCGTCGGTGATACCGTCGCCATCGTAGTCAATGGCAGATACAGGCGGGATGTGGGAGAAGAACATCACACACCAATCCTCGTCGGGAAGGGTCGTCAACGCCTTCACCATCAGATCAAACTGACTCTGTCCGTAGCGATACTGCCCCATGGCACAGCCCTCGCGGCTGGTGTTCAGCACCACGAAACGGGCCTTGTGAGCCGTGTCGTCCACGTAGTACCCCACGCCGTCGGCATCGAACACGGCCTTTCCCGTCGCCGCCTGCTGACGGAACACGCGGTTCCAGATCTCGGCATCGGTGTACCCGTTGGCGTAGTATTTCGTCTCGCCGCCGCTTCCTTCCGCCGTTCCCCAAAATCCGTCGTGATTGCCTCTTGTGCGGAGCAACCGCTCCCCGATGGGGGCAAGAATGGCCTGCGCCGCGCCAAAGCTCTTCTCCATCTCCTCCTTGGTCGCGGCCACGGAACGGGTAGCGAAATCACCAAGATCCAGGGCAAAGGACAACCCACAGGCATCCATAACCCGCTTGGCCACTTCCCCCGTGCGCCGTCCCAGACTGCCGCTCTCGTGGATATCGGTCATAACCGCAAAGCTGAAGGCATCCTTGCCGCCCTCATCCTGATGGGCGCGTATGGCGGCCAGACGGGAGGGGAGATAGTCCTCCCACCATGCGGGAAGCTTTCCATCAGAAGCATTTTCCAGGGTAGAGAGGCGAGATCTCATGCTTGCCTCCTCCTTCTCCAAAGCAGATGTGCGACTCTCCAGTACAAGCACCGCCTCGGTGTTGCCGTCATAGGCCTTGATTCCCGTATCTACCCAGGTAGCGCCGGCGCCTTCCACGCTGCCGATGGCCTCGTCCACCGTGATGATGGCTCCCTCGTCCAGCCCCTCAGCCTGTACGCGGATGAAGCGGGCGCTCGGGTTGGTCAGGGTAACCTCCCAGTCCTTCCCTTCCGCGTCCAGCTGTGTCCAGTAGAGATCACGGGACAGGAACGTGTTCGTCTGGTTGTTTACGTCGTAGTTATATGCGCCGCCCGCCTCGTACATGAAGACGAAGCAGCCGTAGCCGCCCTCCCCCGCGTCGTAGAAGCCTCGCAGACGGATCTTGGAGAGGCCGTTTACGGGAATGTAACCCGTCAGGTAGGTGGAGCCGCCGTCCTTCTGAACACCTGTGGAGGAGGAGATACGGAAGGGATAGGCGTAGCCCTTACCGTCGCCGTAGATTTCACTGCCTCCGGGCTCGGTGGTTGCCAGGGGGAGTTGGTTGGTATAGCCGTCCAGACAGCGGTTAACCCACACCGTCCCCGTGGACTCCAGCACATACTGGCAGGCAGGGTCGGTCATGTCCTCCACCGATCTCACCACGGTCGGCGCTCCCGCTGTCACATTCACCGCCTGACTGCCGTCGTAGGTGACACCGTTGATGGTCAGCGGGGCGGGCATCCCCACAAGCGCCTTACCTACCGCAAGCGCAGTTGCCAGCATATCACGGTTCGCCATTAGTCTTCACCTCCCTCGGTCAGGAGTGACCCGTCCCGTACCGAGCGCCATACGCCGCCGCAGCTGCCATCTGCGTCCAGCATATACACGCCCCCTTCTCCGGTAATGAACAGGGTCGAACCGATCACGAAGGATTCGGTGTTGACTGCCAAGGCCTCCTTACGGGTCGTGGCGTAGACCGTCACTTCCTCGGCAGTGGTGTACTCGTCCAGCGCAATTCTCGCACCGGACAGAATTCTCGTACTCATGTTTCCACGTCCTTTCGAAAGAATGTCTTGCCTTGTGCCCCTATTATACTACAACACCCCCTCGTCACGCTACATCACCTTTCATGAACTTTCCGTGAATATTCCCCGCTTTCATTTAAAGGGAGCCCAAACAGCATCGGCGAGCCTCGGTAAGCGGATGCCGCCGCAAACGGATACCGCCGCAAAACGGAGCCGCTTGCGCAGTCGGACGATATATTGTTTGATTCATATATCTGTATCTGTAAGTTTTTTCGGTTTCATAAACATAAACGGCAACGATTCGGACAATTTCAAATTTGGATCAGCTGTCATTTCTCAATGAAAAACCCCCCGCCCTTCTGCGGCTGGGGGGGGGAGGAATT
>JAZRIF010000133.1:0-8138 GCA_045645165.1 Eubacteriales bacterium | reverse complement strand
CTGGACCCCCACCAAAGAACTTTTTGAAAAAAGTTCTTTGGAATCTCAAAAACTTTCAAAAATGGTTATTAAATCATACTTTTTTGAAAGTTCTTGAAGAGGGTCTGGGGGAAACTTCTTATAAGAAGTTTCCCCCAGGCGTCCTCCCCGCTCCCCTGCAAACCCAAATTTGAATACAAAGGAGAAATAACATGGAACCCACCTACACCTCCATCCTCACCCCCGAGGACGCGAAAGCCTTCATAGAAGCCGTCAACGATCTCCATGACGGTGAGATCACGGCGATGGACTACAGATTCACCGGCATCACCAAGCTCCCCGAGGGCGGACACATGTATGCTCCCGACATGACCGAGCTGCGCATCACGGTGCTGGTCACTTCCATCTGGGACAGCGTGGTAGAATTGGTCTTTGAAGACTTGGACGACTGGCAGATGAAGGGCAGGCAGTCCGAGATATACGGTGTAATGATGGACGTAGGCGACCAAGGCTCGGTGATCTGGACGACCGCCCACAGCACCGACATGACGTATATGCAAGAATCCAACTATGTCATTTCCCGCCGCATGAAGTGGCGCTTTATCGAGGACAACCGTCCCGCCGAATTCAAGTAAACAGCGCTTGGGCACAAGCGCGCAAGCGCAAACAGGAGAATATTTTCACATGGAATTTCTATATTGGCTCGAATCCATCCGCACCCCCGTACTGGACGCCCTCATGCTCATCTTCACCGAATTCGGCAATGAGATCCTGTTCATTGCCGTCGGCATGATCATGTTCTGGTGCATCGACAAAAAGCAGGGCTACTACGTGCTTTTGGCGGGCTTTTTCGGTGTATACATCAACCAATTTCTGAAGATCACCTGCCGCATCCCCCGCCCGTGGATACAGGACCCCAACTTTACCATCGTGGAGGCCGCCCGCGCAGCCGCCACAGGCTACTCCTTCCCCAGCGGACATACCCAGACCGCCGTGGGCTGCTGGGGTGCTCTGGCTGTCTGCCGCAAGGAAAAGTGGGTTAAGATCGTCGGCATTTGCCTCGCTCTGCTCATTCCCTTCACCCGTATGTATCTGGGCGTGCACACCCCCTGGGACGTGAGTGTGTCCATTGTCATTGCCCTCATCCTCATTTTCATGCTGTGGCCTTTGTTCAACGAGTTCGGCACCCAACGCCGGCTCATGTACCCCCTCATGGGCATTCTGACAGTCATGGGGATCGCCTTCCTGCTCTACGTCACCATGTACCCCTTCCCCTCCGACATTGACCCCGACAACTATAGCCACGCCGTAGAAAACGCCTACAAGTTCCTGGGCTGCGCTCTGGGTCTGTGGGTGATCTATGAGGTGGACAGCCGCTTCATCAAGTTCGAGACCAAGACGGTCAATTGGTGGGCGCAGATCCCCAAGCTGATCATCGGCCTCTGCCTGATTCTGGGCATCAAGGCAGGGCTCAAGCCCCTTCTCAACCTGTTCCTGGAGGGCAACGGCATTGCCCACGCCATCCGCTACTTCATCACCGTTCTCTTTGCGGGATGTGTGTGGCCTCTGACCTTCAAGTGGTTCGCCGGACTTGGGGCGGATAAGTGAGATTTTTTTTGCGGGGGGGGGGGACTTCTTGAAAGAAGTGACGCCCCCCCCCCCCCCCCCCCCCCTCTTTTCAAGAACTTTCAAAAAAGGATATGACATGAAAAATATTCAATTACGACTCCTGCGAGAAGAAGACCGTCCTGCTTACGAGGCGCTGTACGAGTCCTCCTTCCCTGCCTCCGAGCGCAAGGAGCTGGATTACATGCTGACCGGCGAGCACGCCTCGGCCTATGATGTGCTGGTGATCTCCACCCCCGAGGTACGGGTGGCGGGTATGGTCATCACGGTCGCCCACGGGGACTTTACCATGCTGGACTACTTCGCCATCTCCCCCGACCTGCGTGGGCAGGGGCTGGGCCACGCCGCCCTTCCCCTCATTCGGGATCATGCCCGCAAAAGCGGCGGCGGCCACTTCTTTTTGGAGATCGAGACCCCGCCTCCTGCCTGCATCCCCCCCGATCCCTGCGACAACGCCGAGCAGCGGGTGCGCCGCAAGGCGTTCTACCTCTCGGCGGGACTCATCGAAACAGGCGTGCGTGCGTTCATCTACGGAAACGACATGGAGCTTCTGGCCTATCCCGAGGATGGGTCAGCCATCACCTTTGACGGATACGATGCCCTGCTGAAAGCCACCTTCCCTGCGGGAATGGGGGCAGAAAGGATATAGCGAAAAATACACAACATAAGCTGTAGGGACCGGCGTCCTCGACGGTCCGCATTTCGAGCGGCGCTGAAAAAAATTCAGCGCCGCTTAACTTATATTTGAGAAACGTTCTCTTTACAAATCCCCAAAATGTGGTATAATGAGGGTACAAAAGCGCTTTTGAATCCACTTTCAAAGGAGATTCACATGGAAATCGGAACCATTATCAAAAAATACCGCCGCCAGAGGGACATGACCCAGGAGCAGTTGGCTGAATACCTGCGGGTCTCGGTCTCCGCCGTGTCCCAATGGGAGAGCGGCAAGACCGCCCCCGATCTGTCCCTGATTCCCGCCATCTGCCACCTGTTCGGCATCTCGGCGGATGAGCTCTTGGGGATCAATTTGGAGCAGAAGGAGCAGAGGATCAGCGATATCGAGACTCAAGCCTGTCAGTACAGCTCCCGCGGACAGCTACGGGAAGCCGCTGATATATTGGAAGCAGGTCTGCGGGAATATCCCGACAGTTATGGGATCATATATGACCTGATGTACGTCTGTTTCAATCAATACTGCGGCAATCATGACTGTCTGCATGAGCTGGACGAGGCTATTCGTCTTGCCAACCGCATTTTGGAGGGATGTACCCTTGACGGATACCGTGAAGCCGCCAAGCAGGTGTTATGCTATTCTTACGAAAGTAAGGGAGAACTTGATAAAGCCTTGGAGATTGCACAAAACCTGCCATCCATTTATATCACCAATCAAGTCATGTACGCCCGATTGCAGACCGGAATTGAGGGGCACAGTTCTCACCAAAGCCTACTGAGCAACCTTTTGGATTTGTTGAATCAAGAACTCCGCGTCAATAAGATACTGGATGACGGAACCCCCGTCTACACGGCAGATGAAATGGCGATTCTCTACCACAAGCAGTTGGCTCTCCATGAATTGATGATCGAAGACGGCAACTACGGTTTTTTCCATACCCGCCTTCAGGACATTCACATGGCACTAGCTTATCATTACGCAGGTAAGCATGACGCGGAAAAAGCTCTGCACCATCTCTCCGCCGCCGCCGATCATGCCATCTCCTTTGTGGCGTGCGAGGGTCGCGGCGCATATACCTGCCTTCTGCTTCGAGGGCGTGTTACGGACGGCTTTTCCACCAATGACCCCGACAATAATGCCACACAGATGCAAGAGCAGTTGTCCTCCCCCACCTTCGACTTTCTCCGCGACACCCCCGCGTTTACCGCCATTCTGGATAAGCTCACTCCCGTAGCGGGGCAGTGGAACGTCCGGTAACGAAAAATCCCCACGGCGCGAAGCCGTGGGGATTCTCTATTGATATATCGATCAATAATTCTCTGCGTGAACCTCGAAGTAAGCCTTGGGATGAGCGCAGGTGGGGCAGATCTCGGGAGCCTTCTTGCCCACGATGATGTGACCGCAGTTGCGGCACTCCCATACCTTGATCTCGCTCTTCTCAAAGACCTCGGCAGTCTCCACGTTCTTCAGCAGGGCGCGGTAGCGCTCCTCGTGGTGCTTCTCGATGGCGGCGACCATACGGAACTTGCGGGCCAGGTCGGTAAAGCCTTCCTCCTCTGCGGTCTTGGCAAAGCCCTCGTACATATCGGTCCACTCGTAGTTCTCGCCGTCGGCGGCGGCGCCCAGGTTGGCGGCGGTGTCACCGATGCCCTGCAGCTCCTTGAACCACATCTTGGCGTGCTCCTTCTCGTTGTCGGCGGTCTTCAGGAAGAGAGCGGCGATCTGCTCGTAGCCTTCCTTCTTGGCGACGGATGCGAAGTAGGTGTACTTGTTGCGAGCCTGGGACTCACCGGCGAAGGCGGCCTCCAGGTTCTTTTCGGTCTGGGTACCGGCGTACTTGTTCATGAGAAATATCCTCCTATATTGAAAAATTTTCACTAAATAACGGATGCTCCTATCCGAAAAACATTATAGCATAGATTTTATACCATGTCAATATTTTTATACAGGCCCCTCGGATTTTTTGCGTTACAGAATGGCTTCCAGCGCGCGGATATCCGCCTCTTCTGTCGCCCAGCTGGTGGCGAAGCGCACCACGGTGTGGTCGGCGTCGGGCTTCTCCCAGAAGCTCAGCACGCACTGCTTTTCCAGTTCCGCCTTGCGCTCGTCGGTCAGGGTGATGAAGATCTGGTTGGTGGTAGTTTCCATGAAGAATTCATATCCCTTAGCGCGGAAGATGGATCGCATGAGCTCCGCCATTTCAATGGCATGGCGGCTGATCTTCATGTAGAGGTCGTCGGTAAAGAGGGTGTCAAACTGGATGCCCAGAAGCCGTCCCTTGGCCACCAGGGCGCCGTGCTGCTTGATGATGGACAGGAAGTGCTTGGGAGCTTTGCGGCGGGAGAAGACCACGGCCTCACCGCAGAGGGCGCCCACCTTGGTACCGCCGATGTAAAACACGTCGCAAAGGTCGCTGAGATCGTGGAGGGTCACGTCGGTATCGGGGGCGGCGAGACCGTAGCCCAGCCGCGCGCCGTCCAGGAACAGGGGGATCTCATACTCGTCGCAGACTTCGCGGATAGCGGTCAGCTCGGCCTTGGTGTACAGAGTGCCGTACTCGGTGGGGTGGGAGATGTAGACAGCGCCGGGGCGGACGATGTGCTCGGCGGTCTCGTCGGCGTGGTAGTTCACCAGATAAGCCTTAAGGTCGGCGGCAGCCATCTTTCCTTGATGGTGGGGAATGGTCAGCACCTTATGCCCCGTGAACTCAATGGCTCCCGCCTCGTGGGCGGCGATGTGACCCGTGACGGCGGCCACCACGCCCTCGTAGCTGCGGAGCAGGGAGTCGATGACGATCTGGTTGGACTGGGTACCGCCCGTCAAAAACCACACGTCGGCCTCGGGGCAACCGCAGGCGGCCTTGATTTTCTCGCGGGCAGAGGCGGTGTACTCGTCGGAGCCGTAGCCCGCCTGCTTGACAAGGTTGGTTTCAATGAAGCGCTCAAGTATGGCGGGATGGGCGCCCTCTACGTAATCGCTGGCGAAGGATAGCATGGTATATGTCCTCTCTTTCGGTTGAATTGTATGCAAGTGGTATTATTATAGCACAAAAATCCCCGTATGGCAAGGTGTTTTGAGAAAAAACTCTGCCATACGGGATTTTCATATATTTTACTCGCTCACAGGCGCAAACACCGCCTTGCCCCGCTCCACGTAGGCCGCGTAGCGGGGGTCGTTGCGGATGGGGTCGAACCATTCCCAGCCGCTTGGGGCGGTGAGAGCTTTTTCGGCAAATCCGAAGCCAAGGGTATATACGTATTCGTCAGTTCCACCCGCCCTGAAGAACCGCAGAAACGGTTTTCTGTCATAATCGGGGTTTTCCTTGTCATGGTTTACCTTCCGCCGTAGCTCAAACCGCTCGTCCTCGAGGCAAATGCTCTTGCAGGAAAGCACGGTTCTGTCAGGCAGACTCATGACCTTCTCCAGCATGGAAACCGTATCCTCCAGCACCACGAAAGCCCCCTCGGGATCTCCCGTGGATGCTAGATAGCAGGCTCGTCGAATACCCAATTCCATACGGTCACCCACGAAAATATCCACCGAGCCGTCCCCTGTGATGGGATGATCCGAGTCGGGCGTTACGCCGCACAGGTTGTGGATAAAGTTCAGCATAGTCGTGCTGATCAGCAAGCTCTCGTGTACGTGGTTGGGTCGGTCGCCCCTGCGCCAAAGTCCGCTGTTGCTGAATTGGTCGTGAATAATGGAAAACAGTCTTTTTTGGCGCAAGGGATCTGACTTATTCCATTCATCCCGATCGCGATAACGATTATAGAGAAGCATATCCTTGGTCAGATTCTTCTCGGTGGCATACGTATCCAAGAAAGCTTCAATGTGCTCGTCATCCTCGATGTAGCTCATGTGCTCCACCACCGAGTCCTTCAACCACCGCTCGTAATTC
The DNA here is from genome assembly GCA_045645165.1 of Eubacteriales bacterium. GTDB lineage: Bacteria > Bacillota > Clostridia > Oscillospirales > CAG-272 > CAMEON01. Next base: position 1,962 of record JAZRIF010000133.1, on the reverse strand, counting down.
CCTTCCAGGATTTCTTGGGCGGTGATGCGCAGCTCCGAAAGAACGTCGGGATGGTTTTTTAAGGCATCCGCCCCCCAATGCACGCCACCGAATAACTGCCACAAATATCCCGCAAACGCAGGATCCGTCATGCAGTCTCGCCTCAGCTCCCGCATAAGGCTCACTACCTCCGCGGGTTGATCCCCGTCGCACAGCTCGCCGTATACACGGTAGCGTTCAATGATCCAATCCTTCTTCCTGCTCTCCTCCATCCCGATCAGCTCATCCACCGTCACCCCGAAGATGCTCGACAGCACAGGCAGAAATTCCATATCGGGGTAGGTCGTCCCATTCTCCCAGCGGCTCACCGACTGGTAGGCCACACCCAGCTTGTCGGCCAGCTGCTCCTGGGTCATGTCGGCGGCACGCCGCAGTCGGCGGATGTTCTCGCCAATGTTCAGTTTCATAATTCTTCCTTTCGATCCCCGCGCGGGTGATGTTTTTTACCGGTGACTCTATGATACCACATTTTGCGAGAAAATGCAATAACTCGTTTAGTGAGAGTTTTGCTCGGTTTGCGTGAGTTAAAGTCATTTGGGCTTTAACGGGCGACTATATTTGATTGTAGGGGAGGCTATCAGCCTCCCACCCGCAAAAAGATTTTGTTATCTTTGGTTTTATAGATTTGCGGGAGGCTAATAGCCTCCCCTACACATAAGGTTACTTTCTCCCCGCCAAACCCCAATTTACCGTTCCATCTCATATATCCCCCTTTTCCTTGAAACTTTCCCCGCCCACTTGACATTTCCCCGATTTTGTGGTATGATATAAATTGAATTAGTACGCATTCTTCCAAACGAAAGGATATCATACATGAAAATCGGATTCATCTCCCTCGGCTGTCCCAAGAACCAGCTGGACACCGAGGTCATGCTCCACGAGGTGGTGGCCGCGGGCTACGAGCTCACCTCGGAGGATATCGACGCGGACATCATCATCATCAACACCTGCGCCTTCATCGAGAGCGCCAAGCAGGAGGCCATCGACAACATTCTGGACGAGGCCTGGCTCAAGGAGAACCGCTCCCTCAAGGGCATCATCGTCACGGGCTGCCTCGCCGAGCGCTACCGCGAGCAGATCCTCGAAGAAATGCCCGAGGTAGATGCCCTTCTGGGCGTGGGCAGTATCCACAACATCGTGGATGCCATCAAGGCTGTAGAAAAGCAGAGCAAGCGCAAGAACGTCCCCGCGAGCGAAAAATACTGCTCCTTTGAGGACAAGAACACCGTCCGTCTGGGCGGCGACCGCGTGCTGACCACCCCTGACTACGCCGCTTACCTCAAGATCGCCGAGGGCTGTGACAACCGCTGCACTTACTGCGCCATCCCCTCCATCCGCGGTAAGTTCCGCTCCCGTCCCATGGAGGACGTGGTGAAGGAAGCCAAGGATATGGACGCTCTGGGCATCAAGGAGCTGACCCTGGTGGCACAGGACACCACCCGCTACGGTAAGGATCTCTACGGCCGCTACGCTCTGGCCGAGCTGATCCACAAGATCACAGAGGAGACGAGTATCCCATGGATCCGCATCCTCTACTGCTACCCCGACAAAATCACCGACGAGCTGATTGAGGAGTTCAAGACCAATCCCCGCCTCCTCAAGTACATCGACCTGCCCCTCCAGCACATCAGCAACCGTATGCTGAAGGCCATGAATCGTCACGGCGACGGCGCCATGATCCGCGAGGTGCTGGCAAAGCTCCGCACCGTCGAGGGCATGGTCATCCGCACCACCTTCATCGTGGGCTTCCCCGGCGAGACCGAGGAGGATTTCAACGAGCTGGCCGACTTCATCACCGAGCAGAAGTTTGAGCACGCCGGCGTGTTCACCTACTCCCGCGAGGAGGGTACCCCCGCCTACGACTTTGAGGATCAGATCGACGAGCAGCTCAAGCAGCATCGCATGGACATCCTCATGCGTACC
>JAZRIF010000132.1:0-2343 GCA_045645165.1 Eubacteriales bacterium | reverse complement strand
TCATACCCAGAGCCTTATAGAAGGCAAGGGACTTGTCGAAATCCTTGGCGGCAATGGCCATGTGGGCATAGCCCAGACCCTTGATGATATTATTGGACATGGAAAATTCTCCTTTCAAATTTGGGTTTATCGAGGGGGCTTTGCCCCCTCACCCCCCACCAAGAACCTTTTTGAAAAAAGGTTCTTGGAACTCCAAAAACTTTCAAAAAGGGTTATTTATGAATGTTTTTTGAAAGTTCTTGAAGGGTGTCCAGAGGGAAACTTCTTTCAAGAAGTTTCCCTTTGGCGCTCTCCCGCTCCCCTACAAACTCCAATTTACGAACATGACAAAAGTTGAGGAGGTTTCTCGCATGGAAACAGAAACACATTCCGCTCGGATCCGGGAACCCGCTCGTATCATAGACAGCGCATTCCTATGGAACGTATGGAAACGTTTTGCATGGGTCATTCTGCTGGCCGCCGTGGTTGGCGGCGTATTGGCAGGCGGACTCCGCATGGTTGGTACCTCCGACACCTATACGGTAGAGGTTCGGTTCCTCGTGAGTACCGTGCGTTCGGTGCAGGATCCCGAAACCAAGGAGTGGCGGATTACCACCGATCCGAGTGACATCCTGGGTGCCACCGAAATTTCGGCCGGCGCCGGTGTCCTGCTGGGGGAAGACCCTGCCCTGCAGGCGATTCTGGAAGAGCTTCAAGGTCTGACCGACCCGGTGAATATCTCCACCGAGGCAGAACTCCGCTCGTTGATGCATGTTTCTTCCGAGGGGCAGATCCTGACGGTATCCCTGTCCTCTGCGGATGCGGATGAAGTGTGGTATATGGCCAACGCCGTGAAGCGAGTGGTTCCTTCCGTGATGGATCGCTACTTCGGTGTCAGCGCGGATATCGCGGTGGAACAAACGGGCGCTGTGGCGGTAGCGCTGACGGATCTGGAGGACTCCAAGCGCGATACAGCGGTTGCCGTCTCCCACCCGCCTGTGTTGCCTGTCGCGCTTCTGGGTGCCTTGGCTACTGCCGCAATTACCTTTCTTCTTGCCTTGATGCGGGTTTACTGCGACACCCGCCTCTACTCCGTAGAGGACGTTTCCCGTTTCTGCTTACTGCCTGTCTTGGGCATCATTCCCGAGGAGCAGGGAGACCGCCGCAAGGGCGCGGGATCTCGAGAGAGCGAGGCCACCCTTTTGTCCCACAAAGCCCCGCCCGCCAAGGTGACAGCCTACGAGTACCTGCGCATGAGTCTTCTGCGCCGTGCGCACGGCGATAGCCTCGTGTACGGTATTGTCTCGGATACGCAGGATACGCAGGTCTCTGCTCTTGTTGCCAATCTGGCGCTGTCCTGCGCCCGCATGGGGAAGCGCGTCCTCCTGATTGACGGCGACCTCCGCCGCCCGGATCGGCCTATGCTTTTTCCGCAGGAAAAGTGCAAGAGCGAGCTTGTGGATCTGCTGACGGGACAGGTGAACCGAGAGACGGCCCTTTTGCATACGGGCTCATATCCCGATGTCATTCCCGTAACCCGTATTCCCCCTAATCCGGCTGAGCTCTTGGCCTCTTCCGCCATGACGGATCTGTTGCACGTCGCCCGCGCCCGCTACGATGTGATCCTGCTGAATCTCCCCTCCCCGCAGGTATGCGGCGACGCGTTGCTCCTTGCGGATAGTGTGACGGGATATTTGTTGGCCGTCCGTGCAGGACGTTCGAAGACCGCTGATCTCAAGCGCACTTATGAAATGCTGGAACGCTTTGATGCCCCTATGACGGGAGTGGTTTTGCTGGATCCTGCCATCAAGTAACTTTGAGAAAAAGCAGTTACCGATTTTTCCATGAAAAAACCGACGGAATGTGTGTCACATTCCGTCGGTTTTGGCGTTTCGCCGTAGCTTCTGAGCCGTCAGATCAAAGCTTACACCTGTGAGAAATACCACGGTCTCGTCGGAGGCGCTTCCGTCCAGCGCCACCGTCACCCAATGCTTCTTGTTCATGTGGTAGGCGGGATATACCCCCACCTCCTGCCACAGAGAGGGAAGCATCTCGGGGGAGACCTTGAGATTGACCACGTCCATGCTCCCCTCCCCCGCAAGTCCCAGCTTGCTTTTGGGAATATGCATGGCAATGGCGAACCACTTGCGGTTGCCCGTGTGGCGAAAGACCGCCGTCACGAAGTCCTCCTCAAAAGGATAGTCGGGTACAATCCCGTAAAAATCGGCTATATGCGTAAAAAATTCCGTGCGGGTCATGGAGGACTCCTTTCAAATTTGGGTTTGTAGGGGAGCGTGGAGAACGCCTGGAGGAAACTTCTTAAAAGAAGTTTCCCCCAGACCCCCTTCAAGAACTTTCAAAAAT
>JAZRIF010000131.1:0-1786 GCA_045645165.1 Eubacteriales bacterium | reverse complement strand
ACCTCCTTCCCCGTTTGCAAAGTGGTGAGCTCGGGCGGATCCTGTTCATGGCCACGGGTGCACTCATGAGCCCCGACAGCGTGCGCCAAGGGCAGTCCATCCCCGGGGTGGCGCATTTGGTTTGCTTGGAGAGTCCGAAATATATGTAAATTGGGATTTGTCGGGGAGCGGGGGAGCGGCCTCCGGCGGCTTAAACCCTTCTTGAAAGAAGGGTTTAAGAATCCCAAGAACTTTCAAAAAGGATTATTTAACAATGCTTTTGAAAGTTTTGGGGGTCAAGCCCCCTTTTCAAAAGGGGCTTGCGGGGGGTGGGGGCAGAGCCCCCACAAACCCCAATTTATCATTCAAAAATATCCAAAAGCTCCAAGAGCCCATCCACCGTGACGTCGGGGATCTCTCCCTCGTGGTGGATGATATCGTGTCCTCCATAACCTTGACGGATGAGGACGGTCTGCATTCCCAATGATTTGGCAGGGGCTACGTCGTTATCGGTGCGATCTCCGATCATGACGGCATCGGCGGGAGCACAGCCCGCGCGGGTCAGGGCACGGCGGAAGAGCTCGGGATCGGGTTTGTCCACTCCCTCCTCGGCAGAGGCGCAGATCACATCAAAGTAGTCACGCAGGCCAAATCGCGCCAGGCGTTGCTCGGAACCGAGAGGCTGGCTGGCGATGATGCCCATGCGGTAGCCTCGCTCTTTCAGGGTACGAAGGACGGTATCGGCATCAGAGTAGGGAACCTCGGTATCTCTTGGCCAAGGGGTTCGATTGTGTATCTCGAAATAGTCAAAGGCTGCCAGATCCTCCCGCAGATTCATGGCGCGGAATTCGGCCATTTTGGCGGCGAAGGCCTCAAAGGTAATGTTTGTTCCTGCGATGGAATCTCGGATTCGTTTCTCCATGGCAGGGGTCTCGTCCATGATGGTGGAACCCATATCGAAAAACAGCCAGACTGCCTGCAGCTGTGTTGCCTTCATGTGCTCCCTCCTTTTCGTTTATGTATGCTTATTCTACCATATTCACAGCGGTTTGTCAACCGTGGGGCGTAAAAAGACGTCCCTTAACCCGAAAAAGGCCTGTGCCACAGGGGGAATCATGGCAAATTGCACGAAAATGTCCATGTCATTTTGGCCATGAGATGCAAAACAACGATTTTGAAAATTTTTTCACAAACCCCTTGCATATTTGACAGTTTTGGTATAAAATATATATTGGAAAGGGATGGAAACTCCCCGACCGATCGTTTCGTAAAGAAAAAATTATATAAAATGGAGGATCACTACCATGTCCGTAAAAGTTGCTATCAATGGCTTTGGCCGTATCGGCCGTCTGGCTTTCCGTCAGATGTTTGGCGCAGAGGGTTATGAGATCGTTGCCATCAACGACCTGACCAAGGCTTCCATGCTGGCTCACCTGCTCAAGTACGATACCGCTCAGGGTCGCTACGACGGTCACACCGTTACTTCCGACGACGAGGCCGGCACCATCACCGTTGACGGTAAGGTTCTGAAGATCTACGCCGAGAAGGACGCTGCTAACTGCCCTTGGGGCGAGCTGGGTGTTGACGTTGTTCTGGAGTGCACCGGCTTCTACTGCTCCACCGAGAAGTCCATGGCTCACATCAACGCAGGCGCCAAGAAGGTCGTTATCTCTGCTCCCGCAGGCAAGGACCTGAAGACCATCGTTTTCTCCGTTAACGAGAACACTCTGACCGCTGATGACAAGATCATCTCTGCTGCTTCCTGCACCACCAACTGCCTGGCTCCCATGGCTAAGGCTCTGAACGA
>JAZRIF010000130.1:0-3423 GCA_045645165.1 Eubacteriales bacterium | reverse complement strand
AATCCAATCACAAGTGACAACGTATTATCCAAATAATCCATCACACGGTAACGTACAAGGGATCGGCTTTTTCTCTCCCGCTGTGCAGAGGGTACGCCAGAATTGACTGCACCCTGTTGCCTAACCGGCGCATAAAACGCTCCGCATCGGGGGCAAAAGTTATCTTGTTCATAATCATACCGCTTTTTGCAGTCTTCGCAAACCACCATTCGCACAACCGTTCCCTCCTTCCAAGGATCTCTCTTCGCTCATATTATACAGGACGGTCGAAGATTGCACAAGAAACCTGAAGTTTACATGGCTGTTTTTTTCCGCAACTTTATGCTGACATGACGAAAAAGCCCTGACCTATGCGTAGTACTACCACACAGGTCAGGGCTTTTATCAATCAATTATCGGTTGGATTAGACCAGCTCGATCATAGCGGTCTCAGCAGCATCGCCGCGGCGAACGCCGGTGCGAGTGATGCGGGTGTAACCGCCGTTGCGCTCCTCATACTTGGGAGCGATCTCCTTGAAGATCTTCTTGACGACATCCTCGCGGGTGATGAATGCCATGGCCTTGCGATAAGCGGCCAGGTCACCCTTCTTACCCAGGGTAATCATCTTCTCAGCCAGAGGACGGATCTCCTTGCAGCGGGTAACGGTAGTCTCCATCTTGCCGTTATCCAGGAAATCGGTCACCTGCTGACGGAGCATCGCCATACGCTGATCGGTAGTCTTACCGAGCTTACGAGTTCCGGGCATTGTAGGTTTCCTCCTTAAAAGGCTTTTATCCTCCTGCCGATGGGGCAGGCTTGATCCGATTTGGACCCTCGCCGCTATTTTGCGGCGGGGCAGGTATCGGTCAGTTGTTGTTGTCTTCGTCGGCCAGGGACAGGCCCATCATAGCCAGCTTGTTGATAACTTCCTCCAGGGACTTGCGGCCCAGGTTACGAACCTTCATCATCTCGTCCTCGGTCTTGCTGATCAGATCCTCGACGGTGTTGATGTTAGCGCGCTTCAGGCAGTTAAAGCTGCGGACGCTCAGATCCAGCTCCTCAATGGTCAGCTCCAGGACCTTGTCACGCTGGGTCTCGGCCTTCTCGACGACGGTGGACTTGGAGCCCACGGTCTCGCTCAGGTCGGTGAACAGAGTGAAGTGGTCGCAGAGGATCTTGGCACCCAGAGACACAGCGTCACGGGCGGAGATGGTAGAGTCGGTCCAGACTTCGATGGTCAGCTTGTCAAAGTCCGTCATGTTGCCCACGCGGGTGTTCTCCACGGTGTAGTTGACCTTATACACGGGGGTGTAGATGGAGTCCACGGGGATGACTCCGATGATGTTATTCATCTGAGCCTTATTGCGGTCAGCAGAAACATAACCGCGGCCATGGCTGAGAGTGATCTCCATGTTCAGGGTAGCACCGCTGCCCAGGGTAGCAATGTGAAGGTCGGGATTGAGCACTTCAACTTCGCCATCACTCTTGATGTCACCGGCAGTGACCTCACAAGGACCGACAGCCTCAATAAAGACGGTCTTGACGCCCTCGCAGTGGAGCTTGGTGATCAGCTGCTTGATGTTCAGAACGATCTCGGTCACATCCTCCTTGACACCGGGGATGGTGGTGAACTCGTGCTGAACGCCTGCGATCTTGATGCTGGTAGCAGCAGTACCGGGCAGGGAAGAGAGCATGATCCGGCGCAGAGCATTACCCAGGGTAGTGCCATAGCCGCGCTCCAGGGGTTCGATCACATATTTGCCGTAAGAATCATCACCAGGGGTTTCGATACACTCGATCTGGGGCTTCTCAATTTCAATCATGCAGTAAATACCCTCCTTCTCTTAGTGAGCCACATGAGGTGACCCACGCCTAATTCAATTCGTGCGATAATCGAGGGTAGTCTCCTATTACTTGGAGTACAGCTCGACGATGAGATGCTCCTCGATGGGCATATCGACATCCTCGCGCACGGGCAGGCGGGAGACGGTACCCTTCAGAGCGTCCTTCTGACGATCCAGCCATGCGGGAACCAGAACGACAGGAGCGTCCTCGCCCAGCAGGCGCTTAAACTTAACGGAGCCACGGCTGGTCTCCTTGACCTCGATCACATCACCCTGACGAACCAGGTAGGAGGGGATGTTGACCTTCTTGCCGTTGACAGTGAAGTGAGCGTGGCTCACCAGCTGACGAGCCTCACGGCGGGTCATGGCGAAGCCCAGACGATACACAACGTTGTCCAGACGGCGCTCGATCAGGCTCAGCAGCTCGTCACCGGTCTTACCGGGCATACGGGCAGCCTTCTCGTAGTACATACGGAACTGCTTCTCCATGATGCCGTAGACGAACTTGACCTTCTGCTTCTCCTGCAGCTGCAGAGCATACTCGCTCTTCTTCTTTCTCACCTGGTTGCCGGAGTTACGCTCAGTGGTCTTCTTTGCGTAACCCATATCGGCGGGAGAAATGCCCAGAGCCTTGCAACGCTTGGCGATGGGCTGCATATTCTTAGCCATAATATATTTCCTCCTCTTCCGAATTAGACGCGACGACGCTTGGGGGGACGGCAACCATTGTGGGGGATGGGGGTAACATCCTTGATCATGGTCACTTCCAGACCCACTGCCTGCAGAGCGCGGATAGCAGCCTCACGGCCCTGACCGGGGCCCTTGACGAAGACCTCGACGGTCTTCAGGCCGTGCTCCATAGCGGCGCGGGCAGCCACCTCAGCGGCGGTCTGTGCGGCGAAGGGAGTGGACTTCTTGCTGCCACGGAAACCCTGACCACCGGAGGAAGCCCAAGACAGAGCATTACCCTGGGTGTCAGTGACGGTCACCATGGTGTTGTTGAAGGAAGAACGAATATGGACCTGGCCCTTTTCAATGTTCTTCTTTTCGCGGCGACGGCGGATAACCTTCTTAGCGTTCTTAGGTGCAGCCATTTACTTTCTCCCTCCTTACTTCTTCTTGTTAGCAATGGTCTTCTTGGGACCCTTGCGAGTACGTGCGTTGGTCTTGCTGCGCTGACCGCGAACGGGCAGGCCGCGGCGATGACGGATGCCGCGATAGCAGCCGATCTCGCTCAGACGCTTGATGTCCAGAGCAACAGCGCGACGCAGGTCGCCCTCAACAGTGTAGCTCTGGTCAATGGCTTCACGGAGCTTGTTCTCCTCAGCCTCGGTCAGATCCTTGACACGGGTGTCAGGATTGATACCAGTCTGCGCCAGGATATCCTTGGCGCTCTTTCTGCCAATGCCGTAGATATAAGTGAGTCCAATCTCGATTCGCTTATCCTTGGGCAGGTCGATACCGGCAATTCTTGCCATAGTTAAAGCACCTCCAAATTCACTTAGCCCTGTCTCTGCTTATGCTTGGGATTCTCGCAAATCACCATCAGGCGACCCTTACGACGAATAATCTTGCACTTTTCGCACATGGGCTTCACGG
>JAZRIF010000129.1:0-25069 GCA_045645165.1 Eubacteriales bacterium | reverse complement strand
GAATTCCGCATATTGATGCTTGAATTTTTCGGTTGCTTTATCGGAATAGAAGAAGTGCGAATTGCACTCTGCGCACTTTCCGTTTTCTTTGAGCGCGGCTGCAATGTCTGCATTCATAGAACGCGGTATGACGGAGAAATCCTCATACCACAGTGCCTTTCCCATATACCAAGGATGTCCGAGAATCGTGACTCGTTCGTCACAGGCAAGATACATTTGCTGACGATACCATTCTCGGATACAGGTGTCAAGATCGGTGTGTTGCTGTTTTGCATTGGGAATATCCACTCGCCAATGCGATGCACCGATGGCATAACGAACGCCAAGCGCGATAAGCTCGTCCTTACTTGCTGCCAGCTCAATGTCGAACGGTTTTGATTGCACGGGAGCAACGTACCCATCGCGAGTGCCGGTTTTGGCGATGTAGTCAAATTCGGGCTTTTCAATGGGCGTAAGCTCAACCCCGAGGATCATGAAAGGGTATTTTTTCTGCATTTGCTTGACTTCGGCCGCAGATGCGCGAAGATCTCCCAGAAACTTTTCGTCATTAAAGTTCGCGTGATCGGTTATACCGACGAATCTCAACCCCTGTCTTTGCGCCTCGGTTGCTATTGAATCAAGCGTAGACGTTGCATCGTATGAATGTTCACTGTGTATATGCCAATCGGAATGAATCATAATTCCACCGCCTTTCTCGGTTTGATTATAGCATAAAACCGTTGCCTTGTCAAATGAAATATTCGGCGTTGCCGAATGTGAAATAATTCACTTTGTGAATTGTGAAATATCTCACTTCGTTCGATGTGAAATGAAATTTGCCCACATTCGCGTCAGCGAATATTTCATAGCGAAGCTATTTCACTTGCCCACAGGGCAAATTTCGTTGAAAAAAGACCAACTCGCGAGGGAGTTGGTCTTTTTTCTGGCTGGGGCACAGGGATTCGAACCCCGGAAATGTCAGAGTCAGAGTCTGATGCCTTACCGCTTGGCGATGCCCCACTATTTTCAACAGACGATATTATAGCAGATAACTTGGAATTTGTCAAGGGATTTTTTGAAAAAAGTTGAAATATTTTTCATCTTTTTTTCGTTTTTTCAATCACGCGGCGCCCCCGACGCGTCCGATGGCCGACTTCGGGGGCGTATGTGATCAGTTTTCCCGCTTTTGCCGCTCTTTAATCAAGACAATCAACGATTCGTAGGTGTTTTTTTCGGGAGCCTCCCACACGACGGTCAGCAGCTCCCACAGGATCTCCTGCAGGATTTTTCCCGGCTTGAAGCCCAGAGCAATGAGATCGTTGCCGCTCACAGCCAAGTCCGAGATGCGAACGGGCTCCTTTTGTTCAATGGAAATTCCCACCAACTCAACCAACGCGCCGATCTCGGCGGTGTCGGCCTCCGCGCAAGCGAGTCGGACAGCCAGAGCAGACTGCGCCAGATCTCCCAGCTCATGCCGCCAACGGCGGGCAAAAGACGGCGTGGCCTCTATCTCCGCAGACGCGGACTGCGTGATCGTCAGTATATCCTTCCGCACCGCGTTGGAGAGGCGCAGACCCGCCAGATTTTTCTCCACCGCATCGCCGGCCATCCCCCACGAAAGGGCGGCCATACGCAGAGTAAACTCCGCAGGCAGAACGGACAACCCGTTCGCGCCGCGCGGGGATATCCCACAGGGCAGAACGTAGGGCAGAAGCCCCGTTTGAGTCAAAAGCGAAATGCCGCGTTCGGGCTCGGGGCTGGTCAAAATCTTTTGAAATTCCTCGCTGATGCGCTCGCGGGAAATACGCGCCAGACCGTCGGCGCACCGCCCCATGGCGGCGAAGGTATTCTCCTCCACCGAAAAGCCCAGCTTAACCGCGAAGCGCACCGCCCGCATGAGGCGCAGGGCATCCTCGGTAAAGCGGGTATCGGGGTCGCCCACGGCACGGATGATGCCGCTTTGCAGATCCTCGCGCCCGCCGAAAAGGTCAAGCACCGCAAGACTTTCGCCGTCCCCGTCAAAGGCCATGGCGTTAACCGTAAAATCTCTGCGGGACAGGTCGTCCTCAATGCGCCCCGTGAAGGAGACCGCATCGGGATGCCGCCCGTCGGAGTAGCCTCCCTCGGTGCGGCAGGTGGTACATTCGATGAGATCGTAGGAGGACTCACGGTCGGCGGGATCTCCGCTGTGGGGGACGATCACGGTCACCGTTCCGTGCTTGAGTCCCGTGGGAATGGTGCGGTACCCCGCGACATGGCAGATCTCCACCGTGCGTTCGGGGGCGGTGGTCACCGCCACGTCCCAATCGTGGGGCTTGATCCCCATAAGGGTATCCCGCACGCAACCGCCGACGGGATAGGCGCGCTCACCGTGGGACGAAAACAGCACCAGCAGCGGACGCAAATAGGGGGGACACGTGAACCTGCGCGGCATGAGATCGCCTCCTTTCCCACGGAATGTGCGCATGTGAATCAGGCGCGGCGGGCTTTTCGCCACGTCCGCAGATAGTAGATACCAATGGACACCAGATTAAAGGACTCGGTCAAAAGTCCCGCAAAGGACAGGGTGACCACGTTATAGATCAGCCAGCAGGGAGATATGACCGCCAGCTGTGTGAGACGGATGGTATCCGTCTTTCCCGTCCACATACAGCCGATGCAGGCGAAATTGCCCAGAGTCGGCAAAAGGGCAATGAGCTTACCGGGGTAGGTCAGCACCGCGACCACACCCACCGCCGCGCACAAGCCCGACATCACCAAGGGAGAGAGCAGATATTTCCGCTTTTCGGACAAAAACAGCACCACACGGAATAGGAGTCCCACCGCGTTCTGCGCCATACCCGCGTACGCGGTCCCGTCTCCGCCCAGACCCAGAAACAGGTAGTGCAGGGTGAACAGGGTACAGGAGCCGATCTGCAAAACAAACAGCCGCTTGGCATCCTTAAACTGGAAGGACAGCACGATGAGCGCCATGGCCACAAAGCCCAGAACCTGCCCTATGATGGTCAAATGATTCATAAACATCTCCGTTCTGCCGTGTATTGACGGCACAAACAGTGTACTTGCCCTTCATTATAGCACACAAACCAAAATTTGTAAAGGGCAAATTGCCGAAAATCTGCGGAGCGCATTGACAGGTGGCGTTTGATATGGTAAAATGAAGCAAGACCCACACGGGCATTCACCTTTGCCCACGCTTTGTCATAACTGCCATACATAGAAAAGGATATTCCCATGAACGCTACCCTGCTTAACCCCACCCGTACCGTCTACGAGCGCCTGACTCTGGACGAGGAACGCGCCCTGTACGGCATCACCCACGCCACCGTGAAAAACTGCCTGTTCGACGGCCCCGCCGACGGCGAATCCGCCCTCAAGGAGGCCTCCGACGTCACCGTAGAAAACTGCGATTTCCGTCTCCGTTATCCTCTGTGGCACGTCCACGGCGGGCGCATGACGGGCTGTACCCTCACCGACACCTGCCGCGCCGCCTTGTGGTACGCCGCCGATATGACCATTGAAAGCTCCACCCTCGGCGGCATCAAAGCCCTCCGCGAGTGTGACAACATGGCTCTTGTCGGCTGTACCGTGGACTCTGCCGAGTTCGGCTGGCTCTGCCGCGGCGTGGATTTTACCGACTGCAAGGTCAAGGGCGAATACCCCTTCTTCATGACCCGCGGACTTCACCTCAAGGGTGTGGAGCTGAAGGGCAAATACTCCTTCCAGTACGTGGAGAATTGCACCATCTCCGACTCCTACTTGGACACCAAGGACGCCTTCTGGCACGCCAAGAACATCACCGTCACCGACAGTACCGTGAAGGGAGAGTACCTCGGCTGGTACTCCGAGGGGCTGACCCTCGTCCGTTGCCGCATCGAGGGCACCCAGCCCCTGTGCTACTGCAAGGATCTCACCCTCATCGACTGCGAGATGGTGGGCTGTGACCTGTCCTTTGAGAACAGCACCGTCGAAGCCACCGTAAACGGCCACGTAGACAGCATCAAGAGCCCCGCCTCGGGACGCATCGAGGTGGACAGCGTAGGCGAGATCGTCTACGAAAGAGCACCCGTGGACGGAACGGGATGCGAGATCGTTCTGCGCTGAGTCCGGTGTATCTCCAATATTCACATACCAAAAACGCATGGACGCTTCAGGCGCGTCCATGCGTTTTTTCAGATCGGTTACAAGGATCCTTCCTTGCTCTTTTGGGTTCTCTTGCCCACCTTGATCTCGCCGTGCTTGGCCTCGTACTGCTCCACGCAGTCCCGGATCAGCACCAGGATCTGACCGTTGGCACTGCGCCCCTCGTAGTCTGCCACAAAGTGGAGCTTATCCAGCATGGTTTCATCAATGCGGACCGAAATATTCTTAATTGCCATGATACCAGTTTGACCTCACTATTAACATATTATGCCTTTATTTTAATGTCAAAATGTGTTATCATGTTGTATATGACGGCAATAATCTTCCAAAATGCCGTCAAAGGAGATTTACATGAAGCTGGCTATCATCGGTTCCCGCACCATCACATCCGTCAATCTGTCCGATTACCTCCCCGCCGACGTGACCGAGATCGTGTCGGGCGGTGCGAAGGGTATTGATACCGTCGCCGCCGTCTACGCGCGGGAGCATGACATTCCTCTGACCGAATTTCTTCCCGATTACCCCCGATACGGGCGCGGCGCTCCCCTCAAGCGCAACGCCCAGATCGCGGACTACGCCGACGGTGCATTGGTCTTTTGGGACGGCGCATCACGGGGCACTATGCACACCGTGGAGTTATTCCAAAAGCAGGGGAAACCCGTCACGCTGATCCGCATGGAGTCCCTTCGGGCGCCGCAGGCGGATTGACCAGTCTCTCCCGCACCCCCTCCCGCCACTCCTCGGGGTATAGCGGATCGTACACCGCCAAGAGGTCGGCGGGGGTCACCTCTCCATCGCCATCCGGATCCCCTGCTTGGCCTACGGTTATGCCGTCCTTTCCGACCACCACCGCCTTGGGCGCACCGTCCTCATCTGCCCCCGCCCAGATCTCACCAAAGGGCAGCAAAGCGTCATGGAACCCCGCCAACGCCGCCTCCCCCTCGGACTCAAAGCGGGTATCGGTACAGGTATGCCCCGCCGCGCAGGTATACCCGTGGTAGCCCAGCTCTTCCATGCCCGCATCGGAGCGAAGCAAGCGCAGGTGATTGACCTCCTCGCTCCCCTCGGCGGAGGGAATGGGATCGTCACGGGTCACGTCCACGTGATACCAGACCCCATCCACCTTCACGTGATTCCAGGCGTGATCCATGGCATCCGAGGAGACAAAGTCCGCCTCCAGCCCCGCCCCCCGCGCCAAAGCGAGAAAGGCCAGGGCATAGGCCTGGCAGATACCCACGCCGTCGCGGAAAAAGGTATACGCGTCGGCATTAGCCGCGCGTGGCGCATCGGCATTCGCCTCACTCTCGTGACGGGTATCGTAGGCGTAGCGGTCAGCCAAATAGTCGTGGAGGTACAGCACAGTCTCGGCTTCACTCCGAGACCGCCCCCCAAAGACCGCCTCCATCTCGTTCAAGATCCCCGAAATCGTCTCCCGATACAGGGCACGGGCAGTTGCCAGCTCCTCTCCCGACAGCGTATAGGACGGGTAGACCGCGGTCACGAGACGAACCGCCCCCCCGTTTCCGACCACCTCCCGCGAGGTATAGGACAGCCGCAGGGCTACGTGAAACAGCTCGGGGTAACCGTACAGCAGGTCGGCGTACACCCGTCCCAGCTCCGCCACGGGCAAGGCGTACTCCGTCAGATCAATCACCTCCTCGCAGGCCAGAAGCCCCGTCAAGAGCGCCGTCTCGGGCACCGTTTCGGGTGGTGTCCCCTCCGCCGCAAAGACAGGCATGGGACAACGCCCCCACCACCCAAACAGAAACGCAACCGTCAGAAGCAGCACGGTTGCGTTTTTTGCATATCCTGTTTTTTGGTTGAGATTGCCCCTCACCGTCCCCCCGCGTACGCGCGGGCGCGGGTCAGAGCCTCGGGAAGGAATTCGTTCAAGGCGCGGACGGTGACGGAATCCTTGCCGTTGAAGCCCGTCACGGTATCGGCGGCGATCATGGAGTTATAGATCGCCTCCTCCACGCACTCGGCCACGGCGGTAAAGGCGGTCTCCAGCTTGCCGTCGTTCAGAACCTCCACGGTTCGGAAAACACCATCCTCGCCACGGCGGCCGTCACCACGGCGATTGGCGGTGGTAAAGCCGATGACTACGTCACCGCTACCATGGCCGACGTAAGAGCCCGTACGGGCAAGCCCCACGGCGGCGCGGCGGAGAATACGCCCCAACTGCAGCTCGGACACGGGGAGATCGGTGCCCACGATGATCATGATGGAGCCGATATCGTCCTGCCCCGTGATGGCCTCGGCGCGGCGAGCGTCTTCTTCATGGATCAGATCCACCACGGCGCGCCCCACGGGCAGGCCGTCCAGCCGCAAATGCTCCACGCACCCGAAGTTGGTCTGCACCAGCACACCCAGCGTAAAGGTTCTGTCCCCCATTTCCATAACGCGGGAGGCCGAGCCGATGCCGCCCTTGAGGCCGAAGCACACGGTTCCCTTCCCTGCGCCCACGTCACCCTCGGGAAAATCCTTGCAGGCGGTTGCGATGGCCGCATCCAGGTGCGTCTTATCGGCGGGGCGGTCGTTGTTGGCGCACAGCGTCCCGTCGTTGGTCTCTCCCACCACGGGATTGACCGAGCGGCAGGTCTTTCCCTCCGCATCGCATTGTTCAATGGTGTAGCTCACCAGCGCATCATGGATCTTGCCCACGTTCAAAGTTCCCGTCAGGGCGATGGGGGTCTCCAGAGTCCCCAGCTCCTGCACCTGCATGAGACCCGCGGACTTGCCGTAGCCGTTGATGACGTGGCAGGAGGCAGTAAGGGGTTGGGTATACAGGTTGCCCTCGGCAGGGAGGATCACCGTCACGCCGGTCTTCTGGCGGTCGGTGTCAATGGTACAGTATCCAACGCGAACGCCGGGGACGTCGGTGATCTTATTGAGCGTACCCGTGGGCAGAGAGCCGACGGTAATGCCGAAATCGCGGATGCGGGTGGGGTTCATAGAATGCCTCCGAGGTTATTTTTCTTAATGATAGCATACGCCGATGGAAAAGTCAATATGTCCACAAAAACTTTTGCAAGCCTTGCGGGAAGGATTGACAGAACCCCCTTAATATGATATAATACCATCACGCAAAATCGTTTCCCTCTGCACCGCAGAGTCCCAGAAAGGAATCCTACCCATGGAAAGCTACAAGAACCCCGCCCTCACCCCCGAGGAGCGCGCCCGAGATCTGCTCTCCCGCATGACCCTCAAGGAGAAGATCGGTCAGATCAACATCACCCGCGGCGTGGAATTCCACGTAAACTCCCTCGCGGACGGCGACACCTGCTCGGTTGAGCCCGACGACACCTTCATGCCCGAGAAGTTCGATGAGTACGTAGGCGACTACGGCATCGGCTACCTCCACGATATTTATTCCGTCCCCTCCGTCAAGAACCGTATGCAGAAGCATCTGGTGGAGGAGACACGGCTGGGCATTCCCGCCATCTTCACGGGCGAGGCTCTCCATGGCATCGCCTACCACGGCGCCTCCATCTTCCCCGTCCCCCTGACCCTGTCCCAGTCCTTCGACCCCGAGCTGGTGTATCAGGTGGGCGACGGCATTGCTTCCGAGACCCGCGCCCTGGGTCATCAGGAGATCCTGGCCCCCAACCTTGACGTGGCTCGCGATCCCCGCTGGGGCCGCACCGAGGAGACCTTCGGCGAGGACACCTACCTGTCCTCCGAAATGGCCGTAGCCATCATTTCGGGTGAGCAGAAGGGAGATATCTCCCGCCCCGATACCGTCATCACCGAGCCCAAGCACTACTGCGTCCACGGCATTCCCGAGGGCGGCATCAACTGCGCCCCTGCCCGCGTGGGTCGCCGCGAGGTGGAAACCGTCCATCTCCCCGTCTTTGAGGCGGGCATCAAGCGTGGCGGCGCTTACAACGTCATGTCCTGCTACAACAGCATCGACGGCGAGGTGGTGGGTGAGAGCCCCTACTACCTGAAGGAAGTCCTCAAGGAGCGCTTCGGCCTCAAGGGCATTTCCCGCGCCGACTGGGGCGGTGTGCGCCGTCTCATGTCCTTCCACAAGGTCTCCAAGTCCGAGAAGGACTGCGTCCGCCGCTGTCTTTCGGGCGGACTGGATATGCAGGGCTGCTGTGACTACGACGCCCGTCTGTGGGCCAAGTACGTGGAGGAACTGGTTCTGGAGGGTAAGCTCTCGGAAGCCGACATCGACGAATCCGTTCTCCGCATCCTCAAAATGAAGTTCGAGCTGGGGCTCTTCGAGAACCCCTATTTCGACGAGACCGCCTACGAGGGGGTCATCCGTTGCGGCAAGTATCGGGACGTCAACCTCCGCGCCGCCGAGGAGGGCATGGTGCTCCTGACCAACAACGGCATTCTTCCTCTGAAGGAAGACTACGCCCACATTGCCGTCATCGGCCCCTCCTCCGCTGCCCAGAAGATCGGCGGATACTCCTCGAGACCCCGCGGCTATACCATCAAGTCGGTCTACGACGAGCTGCGCGAGCGCTATCCCAACGCCGAGATCCACCAATGCGACGGCTGCGCCATCACCCATACCGACGGGGAGACGGTGCGCTACGTGGACGGTCAGCCCCACCTGACCACCGTGCTGGACGCCGATATCGCCGACATGATCGAGGAGGCCGTGGCCATCGCCCGCGAGGCCGAGATCGCCATTCTGGTCTGCGGTGACAACACCGTCACCAGCGGTGAGGGGCGTGACCGCTCTCGTCTGGTGCTGAACGGCCGTCAGCGGGAGCTGATCCTCAAGGTGGCCGAGACGGGCACCCCCGTGGTGCTGGTGCTGGAGAACGGCAAGGCCATCGACCTGTCCGCCGAGACCAAGGTCTGCGCCGCCATGGTGGTGGCAGGATTTGGCGGTGAGTTCGGCGCCAAGGCCATTGTGAAGACCTTGGCCGGTGACGTCAATCCCGCGGGTCGTCTCACGGTTTCCTACCCCCGTGACGAGGGCATGGTTCCCTGCTACTACTCCCGCTTCCCCGGCGCCTCCTGCGACTATCTGGAGGGCTCCCGCGCCCCCCTGTACCCCTTCGGCCCCGGCCTGTCCTACACCCCATTCCCGTACAGCGGCCTCGCCGGCAAGCCCCTGGGCGATTGCAACTGCGAAGCCCCCTTCACCGTCACCAATACGGGTGAGCGCGACGGCGATGAGGTCGTCCAGCTCTACGTAAACGACCCCGATTCCTCGGTGGTGACCCCCGAAAAGCTCCTGCGGAAGTTCAGGCGCCTCCGCCTGGCCGCCGGTGAGTCCCGCGAGGTGTCCTTCACCCTTGGCTTTGACGACTTCAAGCTGTTGGGTCTGGACTGGAAGTGGAAGGTGGAGCCCGGTGAGTTCGAGATCATGGTGGGCGCCTCCTCGGAGGACATCCGCCTGAAGGCAACCTTCGATATCCACTAATCCCATTTCACCCCGAGAGCACGGCTGACCGCTGGGTCTGCCGTGCTCTTTTTTAGCTGAAAACCGTAAAAATTCCCAAAACCGTCTTGCAAAAAACGGGGTTACATGGTATAATAGAGGCACTTGTGGGATATCCGTTCGGACATCCCTCGCCAAACGTGAAAAAATTTTGATTCAGATAGGAGAACCTACCATGAAGATCAACGAAAAAATCCCCGCTCTGAACGGGACCATCACCGACCCCCGTACCCGCCGCTACCTCGCCCCCAAGCGCGTGGTACTGACCGAGGGTAACGTGAACAACCCCGAGTCCCTCCTGCAGGAGAGAAGCAACCAGATCACTCTGGTCCCCGGCGAGTGCTGCACCCTGGTCAACAAGCCCGGCCAGCCCCACGCCAAGGTGGTTCTGGACTACGGCTGTGAGTTCCCCGGCTCCATCCGCCTCATGATCTGGAGCGCAGGCTCCAAGGGCGCCGGTGACGATGCCCGCTGCAACATCCTCGTCCGTACCGGTGAGTCTGTGATGGAAGCCATCACGCCCATCAAGGAGAAGAACACCACCAACGACCACGCCATCCGCGACCGTGTCATGAACGTGGGCTTCTACTCCGCCAACGAGACCAACGAGTCGGGTCAGAGATTCGTCTGCGTGGAGCTGATCGACGATGACGCCGTGGTGTCCTTCAAGGCCATTCAGGGTGTGTTCCACTATCTGGATCTGGACTACAAGGGCTCCTTCGAGTGCTCCGACGAGAAGCTGACCCGCATCTGGAACACCGCCGCCTACACCGCCCACGTCAATATGCAGGAGTACCTGTGGGACGGCATCAAGCGCGACCGTCTGGTCTGGATCGGTGATATGCACACCGAGGTCAACACCATTCTGGCCACCTTCGGCTACAACGATATCGTGCCCCGCTCTCTGGACGTCGTCCGCGACGAAACCCCCGTGGGCGCATGGATGAACGGCATCTCCGCCTACTCCATCTGGTGGCTCCTGATCCACTGTGACTGGTATCGCGCCTTCGGTAACAAGGCATACCTGGAGGAGCAGAGAGACTATCTCCGCGGCCTCATGACCCTGCTGGCCTCCTTCGTGGACGAGGACGGCGGCGAGACCCTGCCCGAGGGCCGTCTCCTTGACTGGCCCACCAACGACGATCCCGTAGCCAAGCACGTGGGCTTCCAGGGTCTTCTGAAGCTGGCTCTGGACAACGGCGCTTACCTGCTCCGCGAGCTGGGCGAGGACGAGACCGCCGCTCTCTGCGAGGCTTCCGCTGAAAAGATGAAGCAGCACAAGCCCGAGCCCACCGCCGCCAAGCAGGCCAACTCCTTCATGGTGCTGGCAGGTCTGGCCGATGCCAAGGAAGTCAATGAGAAGGTTCTGATCCCCGGTGGCGGTCACGGCTACTCCACCTTCATGGGCTACTACATTCTGGCTGCCAAGTCCGCCGCAGGCGACCTGGGCGGCGCACTCCGCGACATGAAGGAGTACTGGGGTGGTATGCTGGATATGGGCGCTACCACCTTCTGGGAGGACTTCGATCTGAACTGGATGGAGAACGCCGGCCGCATCGACGAGGTGGTTCCCGAGGGCATGGTGGACATCCACGGCGACTACGGCAACTACTGCTACATCAAGTTCCGTCACTCCCTCTGCCACGGCTGGGCATCCGGTCCCTGCCCCTACCTGTCCAACTACGTGCTGGGCGTGAAGAACATCGCCCCCGGCAAGTACGAGGTCAAGACCGAGCTGGCATGGCTGGATTGGGCTAAGGGCACTTACCCCACCCCCAAGGGCGAGATCAAGGTCTGGGCCTTCAAGGACACCGAGGGCAAGACCGTGGTCAACATCGAGGCTCCCGCAGGTATCGAGATCATTCGCTGATCGCTGATCTATATGAAAAATCCCCGTTTTTACGGGGATTTTTCTGTTTGATACCAATGAATGGGCCCGAACCGCTCCCCCTCCTCCTTTACAGGGAGCGGACGGGAGGCAGATAGCCCCGCTGTCAACAACAGGACAACCACCGCCGCCACCGCCACACGCGGCGGGGATGCACACCGCCGCAGGAAGATTCTTTGCCGGCTTTGCAGGCCTTGCCGGCTCTGTCGGCTCTGCCGGCTCTGTCGGCTTTGCCGGCTCTGTCGGCTCTGCCGGCTCTGTCGGCTTTGCCGGCTCTGTCGGCTTTGCCGGCTCTGTCGGCTCCCCCACGCCCGCATCCATGCCGTCTCCATAACCACCCGTAACCGCCGCATAACCGCCTCCATAAAAAATCACCCCACCGCCAACGAATGACGGTGGGGTTCTGTATGAAAGGTATGCGGAAACCGAAAGAATTAGTCCTTCTTGCGGATCACTACGACGGCAGCGGCCATGAGAATCCCCGTCAGGCCAAAGGCCACGGCAGACGCGCACCCGCCCTCGGCAGGAGCCTCGGTCTCGGGAGCCGCGGTAGCGGGATCGGTGGGTGCCTCAGTGAGGACTTCGGTTTCGGGCGCTACAGTAGGCGCCTCGGTCTCGGGAGCCGCGGTGGGCGCCTCGGTGGGTGCCTCGGTAACGAGCTCGGTCACGGGTTCGGTTTCAGGCTCGGTTTCGGGCTTCATGGCGTCCAGATAAGCCAGATAATCCGTGATGGCACCCTCGGGCGTCCAGCCCTCGGCCACCTTGGCGGCCTCCTCGGCGGTCTTACACAGGACGATGGCGCCGAAGTACATGGACACGTCGGCGGGGGTGTTGGAGCCGTCGAAAATATCCAGACGGATGTTATTGATGTTGCCCGTCCAGTTGGACACCTTGCTCATGTCGGCCACCACGTACTGCCAGCCGTCCATGCCCGACTTCACCGACACCGTCTTGGTACGGCCTGCGGCGGCACCGTTATCGGCGCCTGCGGCGTAGTAGAGGGTGAGGGAGGTGTTAGCGGAGGAATGATTGTTCTTGACCTTGAACACGATATACTTATAGGTATCGGCCGAGGCGGGGGCCAGAGGGCCGAAGTCCAGAGAAGCGTAGGGGTCAACGGTCTGGGAGGAGGTGGTCATCTTGAAGGCCTTTTCGGTCTCGTCATAACCGGTATTCACGGCGTTCTGGCCGCCGATCAGGTCGTTGATCAGCGCGCCGTCCAGATAGGTGGCGGGGATGGTGGACATATCCACGGAGGTCTTGATGTAGGACAGGCTACCCTGCTTCTCGCAAACGGGGGTGTCATTCCAGACCACGCCGATACCGTTGATGACGGAGCGGACGCTGCCGTCGGAGCACTTATTACGGACGGTGTAGCTTCCCTCTTCCAGGGTGACAAAGGTGGCGGATCCGCCGCCGTCCAGGTAGAACACGCTGTTAAAGCCCATTTCGGTGCAGAACTTGAAGCCGTCCGCGAAGCGCAGACCGAGATACTTCCCATCCTGGGTGGAGGTCACGGTGCAGAGGACCACGGTGCCGTCATCGCGGTAGCCCACGAAGGAGGTGGGGTAGTTGGAGGTATCCCCGTTGGCAACGGCCAGCTTACCGTCCACGATAGGTTGCATATGGCCGCCGATGGCGTCCTCAACGTCCTGCCACATCTCGGAGCGGCCCATGCGGTCGGTCATGGTGGTCTGGAAGGTGACGGTATCGCCCACCTTGAAGTTGTTCTGGAGGTCGCCCACACGGTTGCCGCGGGCGGTGAGGATGATGGACTTCTCACCGATGGCGGGGCGAGTAGCGGCACCGGCCTTGTAGATGGCCACCACCTTGGCGGAGATCTCACCGCCGGCCTTGAAGGCGGTGGAATCGTCCACCTTCAGCTCCACCTCGTAGGCATCGTTCAGGGCGTAGTTGGTGTCGTTGACGCGGTGGTTGTAGACGATGAGAGAGTTGAGGGCGGGGAGGCGGTTGATGCCATCGGCCTTCAAAGTCTTGCCGTTGACCGAAATGGACACGGTAATGTCGGGGGAGCCCACCAGAGGCTGGTTCTGGGAGGTCACACCGAAGGCGGCCTTGTTGCCGCAGGGCAGTCCCTTTTCGTTGTTGGTCGCGCCCAGATTCTCCTGGTCGATCTGCTGGGATGCCCAGATCTCACCGTCGATGATGAGCACGCCGCGGACGACCGACAAAACCTTCTTGGAAACGCCAGAACCGCTGTGGACGGAGTTCATAAAGAGGTCACCGTTGATGGCGGCCAAAACCGTCTGTCCCTTATGGGCGGCGTTATAGTCTGCCGCGCCCTTGTCCATGGTCTTCTTGCTCACCATATACGTGCCGTTGTTGATGACCTCCATGGACAGGTGGGTGTTGGACAGGTCGATCTCCACCATGTTGACCTGACGGTCTGTGCCGTAGGTGGAGCCGCTGATGGCGATGTCCGTCCACATGACACCGGTCTTGGTGCCGTCGGCCAGGGTGATCTCGGTGGTCTTGCGGCTCTGCTCGTCGCTGAGCTTTTCGGCGGGCGCGGCGGCCATGGCGGGGGTGATCCACACCGATACCGACAGGCTGAGAGCCAGGATCAAAGACAACAGGGCCATAGCAAAACGGGTATTACGCTTCATGATGTTTCTCCTTTACATTCTTTTTCGTAACGAGGGGAATGGGCGCCACGACCGCAAGGATCGCGACGAGGGGCGCCACCGCCGAGGCACAGCCCTTGCCCTTGGTTGGGGCTTGCGAGGTCTCGGAGGGGAATGCCGTTGTATCGGCAGGGGAATCAGAGTCATCAAGCCCGGTTGTCGGAGTGGTTTCGGGGGGTGCGGGGGGATTGGTTTCGGGTTCGGTCTCAATATAGCTGTCCTCGTCGGGAATCACGTAGATCTCCTTCTCGGTATTGCTCTCTTCGCTCATGTCCCGGAAGACTACGGGATCACCGCTCTTATAGGGAGTCTGCTTGGCAGGATCCTGCGAAGCGGCCTTTCGCGCGGCTTCCGCGGTGCGGAAGAACTGCACCGAGGCGAATTCCACGCCGTCGCCCGCGTCACTATCGGCGCTGATGTAATCGAAGCGCCAGCCGTTGATGATGCCGCCCCAGTTTTCCTTTTGGGAGAGATCCACCAAAAGGTAGTGCCACTTTCCGTCCTTTTGCAGGGTCACACCTTGGTTACAAGCCTCGGTCGCACCCGTGATGGGGCCCGAACAGAGGTAGAGGTTCATACGGTCGGAGTTGTTGTTCTTGTCGGCGCGATACAGGAAAACCATGTACTTGTACTCGTCCGCATCCAGCTTGATCCCGTTCTCCGCCAGTAGCGCGCCCGCGTTAAAGTGCGCGAAAGGATCGTTGGTCTCTTCCTTCACCTCCATGCGAAGAACGTCGCCCAACGCCGCATCGCTGATGCCTGCGGCGGTGGAATGGTTATAGCTGACAAAATAGTTCAGAACATCCCCCGACAGGTAGATCTTGGCGGCCACGCGGTCAGTCACGTAACCGTGATAGACGAACTCGATATCCGTCACCGTCACCTCGCCGCCGAGATAGCCCGTGAGCCACACGTCGCCGTAGTGATTCACCTCGGTCAGATCGATCTCCATCACCCCCGTCCCCGTCGCGGGATCCAGAGGCGCATAAACCAGATTGTCCGTGAGATTGTAGGACTGCCCTGCGGTGCCGTAGCCATGCTTCCCCGCAGATTTCAGGCCCAAAATGGGCTTTCTCCCCTCTCCCACGCCTGCATCCGCATTTTCTGCGGTATAGGTGATCCGCATGCAGGCAAAGGCCGCCAGATTGAGTTCGCCCAAGCGAACACGGCCTTCCTCAGCCAGCGTAATCCCCTCGGGCGCCACGGTAGCGTTCCCCGCCAGAGAACCACCGCCCTCCCGCAGAATGCGGGCAAAACTGATCTCATGCTTCTTACCGTCGTCGAGATCGGGGTCGCCGTAGCGGAGATTCAAAAGTGCCACCATGTCACAGGGAATACCCATGCCATCCAGCGCGCGGATGTACACGTCGTACATGCCCTCGGCAAGACCGTCGGGCGGATTCAACGTCATTTCAAAGCCGGCACTGCCATGGCCTGAGACGTAGGGAATACCGGCGGCAGCCAGATCCCCGCGGGGAATGATGCGAATCGTGTCCACCTTCTGCCATTCGGCATATCCGCCACCCGATGGGATCCACAGGTATTGATAGGAGGATACCCCCTCCCCCGTAGCCATCCAGCCCGAGGCGGTAATGGACTCACCCAAAGGAAGATGCAGATCGCGGATAACACCGATCATAGTGCCGCCGACGCCGTATCCATTCAGATTGTCCACGCTGAATTGGTAGGGGACACGCCCGCCCTCGTCAGGGGAGGCGGCCACCGAAAGGGTGGAAATAACCGGCACAAAGACCAGTATCAGTATAAGAAGGGCCGCAAGGCCGCACTTTGGATCTATGCGATGCAAAGGGGTTACCTCCTTTGGTTTATTTTGCCTCTATTATACACCATTTCCCCGCATTTGTGAAGGGGTTTTCCAAAAAAATCAAAGAAAAACCCCACCTGTAGGTGGGGTTTATGAAGTCAAGGTCAATCCTTCTTTTTGCAGACCAGCGCCCATGCCGCCATGAGCAGCAGCGCCGAAAGGGTGCCCGTGCCGACCGCGGCGGAGCAGCCGTACTTTTGCATGATGGCATCCAGCTCGTTCACGTCGCCCTCATCCGTATCCACATCGGGGGCGTATAACACATCGGTCGCCACCTCGGTCTCGTAGGAGACGGGGGGCATAGGACTGATCGGATATTCGATTTCCGGAACCTCGGTCACGAATTCCTCGAAGGGCTGGGTTTCCCACGCGGGCTCGGTGCAAGCTACCTCAGGCGGAAGTGCCGGATACACACACAGATGGCGAACCCCGGTACAGTTGATGGACACGTCCTCCTCGATGGGAAGCTCCAGATGGATCCCGTTATCCACTGCCATCCAAGTCAGAACGGGAACGCCGCCAACGGTCTCACCCCGGGTGGTGGAAGCGGCCCAGGTAATCTTACCCGCCGTTTCGGTGCGGTTGATGTAGCACAGTGCCATATTTACCTCCAAGGGCAAATATGCGTCCCCGCCCACGTAGATTTGACTGTCGTCCCATGCCTTCCAGCTGTAGTCATCGTACAGCTGCTGCCAGGACAGCGCAATCTCGGCGCTCCAGCCCTTCTCGGTTCTGCGAGTAGCACCCTTGACCCCGTCGCCATTGGCTTCGGAAATCCAGCCGTCCTGATCCGACTCCTGGCGCATGATGCGGATGGGCGCGCCGTCCTCTTCACAGGAGAAGGAATAGAAGATGCCCTTGAGAACAGAAAGAGCATCGGGGTCGTTTTGCAGCATTTCCTCCAGCCGACCGCCGAAATCAACAGAAAGCTGAAGCGCGTCGCCATCGTAGTGCCCATTGCTCTGGCCATAGGCAAAATTACTGTCGGTTATGTCAAAAATCATGTACAGGTAGTCGGCATCCGCCATAAAGTAGGCCTCGACCCCCCAATCGGCAGGCATACCGGGATCGAGAACCCCCTCTGCGCCCCCTATCCAGGACACCATCTGATTCTCGGTGATGGAAACGGGAGTCATCCCCAACGCCGCCCAGTCTGCAATGTCGCCGTCGGTCATATCTACCCGAGCGGCCGCGTCGGGAGCCCAGTGGATTCTCACATCCCCCACAGGGGAAAAATTGTCCCCGCTCTCATCGGCATAGCAACCGGGAGTATACGGCCAATCTGCGGGCAGTACGGCAGAGATCGACAGACTCCACAGGGACAAAAGCAGCGCGCAAGTCAGCGCGAACAACAAAAGTTTTCTCATATCTGGCTCCTTTCTTGCTGGTGTTTGTATATACCATATAAAAAATGTATGCTGTTCATGGTAGTTTCATTATAGCACACGCCCCCCATCCTGTCAATTTCCCTTGTATCCAATTTTCATTTTATTCATAATTTTTGTGCAGAATGTATACGAAAAACCCTGTACTGACAAAGAAAAACCCCACCTGCAAGGGGCAGGTGGGGAAATTTCTTTCCCTATGTTGGAGTCAGCTCTCGGAATCAGGAATTAGTCCTTCTTCTTCAGAACGACAGCAGCGGCAGCAGCAGCTACGATAGCAACAGCACCGAAAGCAACAGCGGAAGAGCAGCCGCTCTCCTGGGTAGCGCCGGTGGTCTCGGTAGCGCCGGTGTCGGCGGCAGGAGCCTGAGTAGCAGCCTCGGTCTCAGCAGGAGCCTGAGTAGCGGCCTCGGTCTTAGCCTCGGTCTCGGGAGCCTCAGTCTCGGGAGCGTCGGTCTCTACGGGGATGGTCTCGGTTCTCTCCAGAGCTACGATACCCTCGCAGTTGATAACCATGCCATCAACGTAGGCCAGGGACAGGTTCAGACCGTTGTCGTAAGCAGTCCAAGAAACGCAGGGATCACCGTTGTCGTCAGAAATACCGTTGGTAGAACCGGCAGCCCAGTTGATACCACCGTTGGTCTCGGAGCGATCCAGGTAGTACAGGCAGCAGCCGATGTCCAGGGGCAGCTCCTTGTCGCCGCCGACGTAGATGTTCTTGTCGTCCCAAGACTTCCAGCTGTAGTCATCGTACAGCTGCTGCCAGGACAGAGCGAACTCTGCGGACCAACCGTTATCGGTCTTCTTAGCAGCACCCTTAACGCCGTCGCCGTTTGCCTCAGAGATGAAGCCGTCGTTATCGGACTCCTGACGGTGGATCACGATGGGAGCACCATCCTCAGCGCAAGAGAAGGAGTAGAAAATGTTCTTGGGGTTGCCAACTTCCTCAGGGGTCTCCTTGAGCATCTTGCCCAGACGGCCGCCGAAGTCAATGCAAACCTGGAAAGCGTCACCGTTGTAGGCACCGGTGCCATCGCTGTAAGCGAAAGCAGGATCGGTTACGAAGAAACCGATGTACAGATAATCGGAGTCAGCTACGAAGTAGGTAGAGATGGACCAACCTGCGGGAGCAGTGGTGTGATCACCAACCCAAGACACCATGTTAGCGGCGTCAACGGTTACCATGTTGTACTCGGCAGCAGCCCAGTCAGACATGTCACCGTCGGTCAGGTCGAGCTTGGAAGCAGCATCGGTATCCCAGGTGATAGCGAAATCACCGGCGGGAGTAAAGTCAGCAGCGTTCTCACAACCGTACTTACCGGCAGTGAAGGAAACGCCTTCGGGCAGCTCGGCGGAAGCCAGAACGGTACCCAGAGAGAGAAGCATAGCTACAGTAACAAGAATAGCGAAAATCTTCTTCATGATAGAAATTCCTCCATAAAATTTTTTTGTGCGGCCTCGTCGGGAGGACTCACACATACCGCGCCCCCCTTGAGCGCGGGTTTGGTGATACTATCATACACCATAAGTGTGAACCACAGAAGACGAGTTTGTTAACAATCGTTTACAATTCGCGTAGAAAAATTCCATATCTCGTCAGATGCGCCCCCCGTGACACGATTCTGCAAAGAATATTGCTCATCCCTCTTGACAAACGGAATAAAATGGAGTACAATAATAATTAATTCAAAATTTCTTTGAAAGGAAAACCGAACATCATGAAAAAGCTTACCGCTCTGCTTCTCTGCCTGGTTCTTTGCCTGTCCGTCCTCGTCGCTTGCGATAAGGGTAACGATCAGCCCACCGAGACCAAGGGCGAGAACAACGCCACCACCACCGCTCCCGTCGAGAACGCCACCGAGGCTCCCACCGAGGAAGCCGCTACCGAGGCCGACGAGACCGAAGCTCCCTCCAACGAAACCGAAGCACCCTCCGACGAGACTATGGATCCCGCCGATCAGGAGTACGATCCCGAGCTCTACGTGGTCATCAAGACCGCCGAGGATCTCATGGCCTTCAACAAGGCTGTCAACGAGGATTTCGAGTATTTCGATGACAAGACCGTTGTGTTCCTGGCCGATATCGACATGACCGGCTACGAGTGGATCCCCCTGGACGGCAACTGCCTCTTTGGCGTCACCTTCGAGGGTAACGGCCACACCATCTCCAACCTGCAGTTCGCTGAGTACAATCCCGAGAAGGACACTCCCGCCGCCGAGATGGGCTCCGGCTTTGTCGGCGTAGCCACTATGGATATGACCTTCAAGAATCTCACCATCGACACCGCTTCCGTCATCGCTTACGAGCGCGCCGTCGGTTGCTTCATCGGCGTACAAACCAACGGTTTCGTCGAGTTTGAAAACTGCACCGTCAAGAACTTCACCGCCGAGGGCTGGATGGATCTCAACAATCAGGACCGCGACAACGGCGGTCACCCCATCTCCTTCCGTCTCGCCGGCTTCGTCGGTCACAACATGGCCGGTCAGCTCTACTTCAATGGCTGCCATGTTGAGAACGTCAAGCTCTCCGGCTTCCACAACATGGCCGCTTTCGTTGGCTACGGCTCCACCACCCTGGATGAGTACGCCTTCGAGAACTGCTCCGTCAAGAATCTGGAGTGCACCTTCTCCTACTGCCTGAGCGATTCCTACACCGTGGATATGCCCAAGAAGTACGTCTCCGTCTTCTTCAACCACGTGCAGTGGGTCGATAAGGTTCAGGCTTGCGTGGAGCTGGGCAACACCTTCGAGGGTGTCAGCTACTACGACTGGACCGACGACAACGCCGAGTACACCCCCTCCGACTTCATGTCCTGGAGCGAGGAAGACGCCAACGCTCCCGCGTAATCCGTCTGTTTTGTATTCATCTTCCATCCCCGCCGCACAAGCGGCGGGGATTCTTTAAGGAGTCATCATGCCCTACCAAACCGCCATTTTTGACCTGGACGGCACCCTACTGGATACCCTGGAGGATCTGTACCTCGCCACTAATACCGCCCTGGCACGCCATTCCCTTCCCCGCCGCACCCGAAACGAGGTGCGTCTTTTCGTGGGCAACGGGGTGGAAATGCTCATCCGCCGCGCCGTCCCCACGGACACCGACGAAGCGGTGATCCAAGCGGTGTTGACCGACTTCAAGGTAACCTACGCCGCCATCTGCGAGGATCACACCAAGCCCTACGACGGAATCCTTGCCGTCCTTTCCGCTCTGCGGGATCAGGGTGTCCGCATAGCCGTGGTCTCCAATAAGTTCGACGCCGCCACCAAACAGCTCTGTAAGAAGTATTTCGGAGACCTGGTGGAGGTCGCCGTAGGGGAGCGGTCGGGTGTGCGGAAAAAGCCTGCGCCGGACACGGTTTTTGAAGCTCTGCGGGAGCTGGGCGTCACCGCCGAAGGATGCGCCGCAGGCGCTGTGTATATCGGAGACTCCGACGTGGATATCGAGACCGCGAAGAATTGCGGCATGCCCTGTATCTCCGTCACGTGGGGTCTGCGGGATGAGGATTTTCTGGTGGATCACGGAGCGACGACCCTCGTCCGCGCCCCCGAAGAACTCCTGCCCCTCATCATAGCTTAATAAAAAGAAGTCACTCTCCCGGCGAAAGTGACTTCTTTTCTATTTTTTATTTTATCCCCTATTGAAGGTTTTTGGGGATTCTTAAGGGACTTTTTTCAAAAAGTCCCTTAAGCCGCCGGAGGCCGTTCCCCCGCTACCCTTACTCCTGTGCCTTCAGGAAGTCAATGCAGCGCTTGACCTCTTCCAGACCGGTGGGATCAAGACCCTCGCTCTCCACCACCATGCGGATGCCGTTCTTGATGGCGTACTCGCGTACCTTCAG
Source organism: Eubacteriales bacterium (assembly GCA_045645165.1). Lineage (GTDB taxonomy): Bacteria > Bacillota > Clostridia > Oscillospirales > CAG-272 > CAMEON01. Next base: position 3,956 of record JAZRIF010000129.1, on the reverse strand, counting down.
TACAGGAGCCTCGCCCTGACCCAGGGACTTGCCTGCGCCGCCCTTGAAGCCGTCCTTGAGGTGGATGACCTTCACGCGGCCGGACAGGCGCTTCAGGGTCTCAATGGGATCAATACCGGCATTGAAAGCCCAGAAGGTGTCGATCTCGAAATCAAAGGTGCCGCGCTTCTCCAGCTCGGAGTGAATGGTGGAGCCCCAAGGCATGACCACGAACTCGTGGCTGTGGTTGTGGTAACCCAGAGAAATGCCCTCCTCGGCCAGACGAAGCTGAGCCTTGTTCATGACAGCGCAGAAGTCGATGATCTTGTCCAGAGTGGAGAGATCTGCGCCGGGGATGATGTAGTTGGGGTTGCCGATGGTCTTGTGGTAGGCGATGGTGGCCTCAATGTTCTCGGGAAGCAGCTCTACCCAGCCCGAGTGAGTGCCGCTGCACTTGAGACCGTACTTGTCCTGCCACTCCTTCACCTGCTCGGCGGAATGACCGAAGAAGCCTGCGTACTCCACGTACTTGTAGCCCATCTCGGCCACAGCCTTGAGTGCGCCCTCCAGATCATTCCCCGTAATGTCGCGTACGCTGAAAAGTTGAAGTCCGTATTCGATTGCCATGATCTATTCTCCTTTATTGTAAGGGCTATGCCCCTTATTTACTTGTATTCCACGCTCACCGCAGCAGAAGTAGCGTCGTAGGAATTCACCTTGTTTTTGTTGATGATAAACGCGATCTCGTCGCCCTCGGCCACCGTCAGGGTGATCTCGCCGTCGGCAGGAGAGCTGGGGGTGATGAGAAGGCCACCGTCTCGCTCCTCGCCTATGGCTACCTCATTGCCGTTGTGACGAATGTACAGAATCACACCGTCACTCTGCTCCGAGGCTACCGCAAAGCTATAGGAGCATACCACCTCTCCGGCCTTGGAGGCCTTGAAGACCAGCGCCGCATCCGTGGCGTCGGGATGCATGGAGCCCGCCGAAATGAGGCAGAACTCCGCCGCTCCCTTCCAGCGGTTGTTGGCGGCGTCAAAGGTCATGTCGGTCATACCCTTGCGGGCAGAGGAACGGTAATACCAGTTCTTGTGCCCCTGCTCGGAGGAAAAGTCACCGGGGAAGGCGTAGAGCGCGATCGGCTCGGTGGGCACGGTGTGAGTCAGATCGTCCACCACCTTGACATAGACGAACTCGCCGTTTTGGGAGGCATTGCGGTACTCCGTGATGTAGCGATCCCCATTCCTCTTGCGGAACAGATCCAGCAAAGAAACCTCTATGACGGGGCTGTCGGCCGTCGGCTGTACGATCGAGGGAGGATTCTCACCCAGCCACGTGGAGGAAATTTCCTGCCATACGGGGCGGTAGGTCTGGTAGTTTGCGTCCATGTTCCAGTTGGCCGCGCTGACGTAGGTACAGCCTCGCTCAAAGCAGGTAAGTCCCTGCTCCAGATACCGTTCAGGCGTTGCGCCGTTCTGATGAGGGCCGTCAATCTCCTGAGCCAGCTCCACCGTAGCGGGCAGAACAGAGCGAATATAGTCCATGGAGAAGTGGTGATTCATGAGAGGACCGTCGTCGATCCAGAGGACGTCTACGTTCTCGCAGAGATCCACGACACCGTAGGTTCCGCGCAAAGCCGAGGCGGTGTCGTACACGCAACCCAGCTGGATGGAGAACTTGGTGTCCCCCGCCACCTCGTCCTGGGCGGCGGCCAGACGGTCAATAACGGTTTTCAGGCTATTGTGGCGGAAAGCGTACCAAAGCTGACCCAGATTATTGCTTGCTCCTGCGGTGGGAGGCTCCACCCCATCAAAGGAGACGTGACTCGTTCCCAGCGCGGTGTTCAGGGCTTCAACCGTTCCGTACTTTTCCTTCAGGAAGGAACGGAAGGCGGCCTTGGCGTGGTCGGAATAGTCGTATTCCCCCGCGCACCAGTATTCGGTCTCGGCGTACTGGGAGAAAGCGGGGAGGTAGAACAGGACGGCGTCACCGTACCTTTCGTCGTAGTGCTTCACGGCGTCCTTGTAGAAGGCCACGCATTTCTTCACGGCGTTCTCGGAATTGAAGGAGATCTGGAGGCGGTTGCCCGCTCCCGAGCCGCCCATGCAAAGGTTGCCCGCAGGATCCCGCATGATATCGTTTTCGGTGAGTACCTTATCCCCCTTGGTGCGGGTCATGTCCAGAGAAATGGCCACCTTCATGCCCTTTTCCTTCACCACGTAGTCAATCATGGCGTCGAAGGCGGCGTAATCATAGACCCCGTCCGTCTTTTCAGCATGATGCCACGGGATATGCACCTTGATGGCGTTAAAGCCGTCGGCGGCCACGGTGTCCACGGTGCTCTTGAAGGCGGCGAGGGAGTGGATATCGAAATTCCAGATGCGGAAGATGAAGTAACGTTCCTGAATCTCCAGAGGCTCGACAGGCATGGTAGGCTCCTCCTCGGTGGGAATTTCGGGGGCGTCGGTAGTCGGATCAACAGGCACATCGGTGTGCGCTCCGGTGACCGCGTTTGTGACACTATCGGTGGGTGCGGTACTTTCGGCAGAGCCCTCGGTGGTATCAGCGGGCGGTGCAACTTCATTCGTGCAGGCCGGCAGAGCCGTAATCAGTAACAAAAGGCACAGAAAACAAAGCCAAATCCGTTTCATGCTACCCTCCTTACGCCTCAAAAGGCATTTTGATGCCCAGCTCGGTGAGTCTCTTGCAGTAGCCCGCCACGCGGTCGGGCAGGTAGTCCTCTACGCGGTGGCCGTCAAATCCCACGCTGACCCGCACGCCCGACTTGCGGACGATCTCCTGCTTTGCCTCGTCCTCGAAGAAATTCAGGAAATAGCCATGCTCGCGGTAGCCGTGGATGGAGTCGTAGCTGACGTTCATCTCCCAGAAGATGTTCTCGTCGGCCATGCGCTTGAAGTAGTCCAGAGGATCTGCGCCCAGACGAGCGATATGAGCAAACAGATCCGTGTGGGCGATGCCCACCACAGGGGTGCCGCAACGCTTGGCGTAGGCGAACAGGTCGCCCCCCGTCACGGATGTGGAGGCATCCAGATTCTCGAGGAGGCAGTAGTCAAAGAAGGAAATATCCGCCCCATCGGGGAGGGAGAAATTGGGGTGCTGCTCGCTTTTCAGCGTGCAGATCTCAATGCCCCGCAGGACATTGATCTGCCCGGCGTACTTCTCTTTGATGAGATTGATGTGGTCGTAGTAGCGGCGCAGGGTACGCTCGTAGTTGTCCAACCCCATGTTGGCCGTGGCGCAGAACATGCTGTGGCGGGCGTAGCCGATGCCGTAGTTGTGGTCGGTGATACCGAAGGTATCCAAGCCTCCCGCGATAGCGGCCTCCACGATGGCCTCGGGGGTGTCCTTGCCGCAGAAGGAATAGTAGGTGTGAGAATGAAGATCCTGAAGCATGGTAACTCTCCTTGCATTGTGATTCTCTTTCCGCTTCCTATTATATATCATTTTACCAAACTTGTCAACAGAATTTGGCTCAAAAAGTAAAAAAGTGACCAAAGGGCGGGTAGGGTTTGCGGAGATTGAGGTGTTACGATTCAGATATATGCAGTTTATCGGGATGTAAGCAACCTCGTATGTAGGGGAGGCTATCAGCCTCCCGCGAATCTATAAAAAATAAAGATAACAATAGGTTTTTAGGATAGCGGGAGGCTAATAGCCTCCCCTACAACAAAACGAAACCGTTTGATAAACTCAAATTAAAAAACGGCCTAAAATCCACCCCATCATTCCCTCCCCTCCCAAACAGAAAACCCCTTGGCTGAGAAAACCTCAACCAAGGGGTGAATATTCTGTTTACGCCACGGTCACGCCACAAAGGCATGAACCGAAGCTATGGCCTGTGAGCAAACACACTCACATATCCTCACTAATACAAATAAATTTATCCTCACCACTACACACATAACCACATATACTTATTTAATCTGTGAGCAGTATAATATAGTTTAATTACTTGT
>JAZRIF010000128.1:0-28582 GCA_045645165.1 Eubacteriales bacterium | reverse complement strand
GCCATGAAGAGGCAGTCCTGTCCGTCCACGGCGATCATACCGTGGGGGGTGGAGCTGTTGTAGTAGATACTGTCGCCCGCTTCCAGATACTCGATGTTGGAGCCGACCTGCACCTTGAGGCGGCCTTCCAGTACGAAGTCGAACTCCTGACCGGCGTGCTTGGTCAGGTGGATGGGCTTGTTCTGCAGTTCCTCATTGTATTCGTAGCGAACGCGGTAAGGCTCGGCGATCTTCTTGCGGAAGAGGGGAGCCACCGACATGATGCTGATGCCGGCTTCCTTGGCGGTCTCCTGACCCTCGCCGCGGCGGGTGACGGTGTAGGAGGACAAATGGGCGGAGCGTCCCTCCAGAAGGTCGGTAATGCCGATGCCGAAGGCCAGTGAGCACTTATGAATGAAGGAGAAGGGGAAATCCAACTCACCCGCCTCGTAGCGGATATAGTCGGCGGCGCTGACCTCGGTCTTCTCTGCCATCTCGGCCACGGTAAAGCCGCAAATATCCCGCATTTCGCGGATACGGATGGCGACCTCTTGTAGTTTAACCAGATCAACAGCGTTGGTTCTCTCATTTGCCATTTGTTTGTTCCTCCAATCGAATTTTACGAATAAAAAACACACCTGTCTCAAACACTTTGAGACGGGTGCATACACATCCGCGGTACCACTCAAATTGCGCCGCACGGGCGCCACTCTTTGGAATCCAACAATTCCTATGCTCTTACGCGGCATACACGGGAGTCTCTAATAGCGCCTTGGCGTGTTCAAGTCCTCCGGCTCGGAAGGGATGGGTCTGTAAGGAGAATACCGTCGGGCTCGCACCAACCGCCGACTCTCTGGGGGCATTCGGCCTTGACCGTCTTCGTCATAGCCTTTGTTTTTCTATTCGATTGGGGGTATTATAGCATAATTTGCGGTGATTGTCAAGAGGTTTGTCAAAAAATATCCGCTTTTTCTTTTTCGGAAAACAGAAATACGCCCCGCAAAAGCGGGGCGTGAAACGGGGAAACGGAATCAATCTTTCTTCTTCAGAGCCAGGGCGGCTGCCATAGCGCCCAGCAGAGCCACGGCAGAGATACTCACAACCGCGCCGCAACCGCTCTTGGGAGCTTCGGTCTCGGATTCGGATATGATCAGTGTCTCCGCAGGAGTCTCGGTGATCACCTCAGTAGGCGCCTCGGTGGGCTCCTCCATGGGAGCCTCGGTGGGGGCTTCGGTAGGCGCTTCGGTGGGTGCTTCGGTCTCCTCGGCGTAGCGGGTAACCTTCTCCACAGTCAGGTAGTGGAGAAGCTTCTCGGCGTTACCGGCAGAAGCGACGGCGAAGTATACGGTAAAGCTGTCGCCTTCCTGCGCCGACAGATCGGCGGTAAGACCCACGAACCGACCCTTTTCGCCCGAGGGAGCCTTCATGTTCCCTTCACTGCCTGCGCGATCCAGGAGAGCCTGCTCAGCCTCACTGAATTCACCGCCGACGCACTGATACCAATGCTCCTTGTCCAGAGACCAGTAGTGGATATTCTGTCCGCCGTTGACCAGCGCCCAACCCGACAGGGTCAACTTGCCGTCCTCGCCCAACATGATCTCGGGCAGCACGGCGGGCTGGATAGCGGCGGCCTTCTCCTCGGCCGTCCAGCTCGAGGTGTAGGCGGGATCACGGCGGCCGATCAGGTTGTCGTACTTGGTGCCGTTGACAGTCTCCACCTGCGCCAGATAGCCATAGGCGTAAGAAGGCTCAACGCGCAGATCTGCCCCTTCCAGATCGGGCTCCTCGGGAGCAGCAAGACCCAGACCGGGTAAGTAGGAGGTGTTCTTGGTCTCAGCGTTGGCGTAGTCCTTGTCCACACCGTTGTAAACCACGGCGATACCGCTGATGACAGCACGAACGCTGTTGTTGCCGTCTACGGCGGAAGAACGGCGAACGTACTTATTCCCCGACAGGGCGACCATGGTGGTGGAGCCACCGCCGTCAAAGAGGATGGCGGTCTCCAGTCCCAGCTCCTTGCACATGGAGGGCAGGTCGGTCATCTGGCAGGCGTTACGGGTACCGTCCACGGTAGCGGTGGTGGAGATCAGAAGGACGGTGCCGTCCTTCTTCATGCCGATGATGGAGCAGGGGTAATTGGTGGTGTTGCCGGGCTGGCCGGTCAGCTGACCCTTCTGCATGAGGGTAAAGAAGCCGGCAATGGCGTCCTTGACATTGACCCATTCAGACTTCTGGGCGGAGGTCATGGCGTCACTGCTGACCGAGCAGCTCACGGTAACGGTGTCCCCTACCTTGAATTGATCCTTAACGCGACTCTGGGAGGAACCTCTGGAGGAGATGACGACGGTCTTCTCGGTGATGGCGGGGCGGGTAGCCTTGTCGCCGCTCTTGAAGACAGCTACCACCTTACCCGTGGTGGTGTTGGACAGGCTGAATGCGGAGTTTTCGCACTCCAGATAGATCTCGTAGGCATCCTCAAAGGCAAAAGACTCGGTACCGCAACGCTGGTTGTACAGAATCACCGAATTGGGAGCGGGGAGGCGGTTGATACCGTCGCCGTTCACGGTTTTACCGGAGGTGGTATTCTTGATGGAAACCGCGATGGTGGGTGTGCCGATCATAGCGGTACCGTCGTTCTTGATGGCGAACACGGGACCGCGGGAGGCGGGGGTGCCACGCTCTGCGTTGTCGTTACGAGCCAGATTGTTCTCGTCGTTGATCTGGTGGGAAGCCCACAGCTCACCGTCGATGATCATGGTACCGCGGGACACGCTGACGTGCTTGACGGCAGCGCCGGTTGCCTTAACGCCGTCTCCGTCGTAGTCGGTGTGGTAAACGATCCAGGGGTCACCGTTGACGGCGGCCAGAACCGTGCCATCGTCGTGGGTATTGTTGTACTTCACAACACTCTCACCCATGGTAGCCTTGCTCCAGTTATAGTCACCACCGTTGAGAACGGCCATGGTAACCTTGTCCGAGAGATTGATCTCGATGACGTTAAGCAAGCCGTCGGCGGATTTGCTGTACTTGGAGCCCTTCTCCAGAAGCATCTGGGTCAGGGTCACACCGGTATCGACGTCACCGATCTTGATGGTCGCCGAATCGGTCTTAACAGCCCCCGTTACGGCGGCAGGCGCGGCGGATACGGTCGCGACCCCCAAACTGAGGAGCATGGCGGCGCAGAGGATGAAAGAGAGGATACGGGTCATTCGTTTCATAACAAATTATCCTTTCGTATGGGCGTTTTTTCAAACACGTTTTTGTGACAAACCGCACAAAGCAAAGGCATTGTGCGGTTTGTTGGTTCATTATGCGAAAAATCCAAGGATGATCCACAGGAGAGCAAACACCACGGTGATGCCACCCAAGGTAACCAACATGGGCCCGATCATAGACCGAACGGCTGCCTTGTAGGTCTCCCAAACGCTCCCGGCGCGGGTGGTGGGCTGTCGCTTCTGCTTCCCTCCGTGCATGGGCTGCGTTGGATGGCCAAGAGGCTTACGCCCCAGGCCCGACATATCGGCCACAGTGGAGCCGTCGTCGATGTACACGATCTTTTCCTTTTTCTTTTTCGGATTCTTTTTCCCTTCGCTCATAGCTTATCGGTCCATCAAGTGGCAGGCTACGAAGTGACCGGGCTCTACCTCTCGGTAGACGGGCACATCCCGATCGCAGCCCTCACAAGCCTCGGGGCAACGGGTATGGAAGCGGCATCCCTTGGGGGGATTGGCAGGAGAGGGGATATCCCCCTTCAGCACGATGCGCTCCATCTTCTTGTCGGGATCCGGATTGGGGATGGCCGAGAAGAGGGCTTTCGTGTAGGGGTGGAGGGGATTGCTGAAGATATCCTTCTTATTGCCAAACTCCACCATGGATCCAAGATACATAACACCGATCTTATCGGAGATAAACTTGACCACAGACAGGTCGTGGGAAATGAACAGGTAAGTCAGATTGCGCTCCTTCTGGAGCTTTTTGAGCAGGTTGATGATCTGCGCCTGAATGGATACGTCCAGCGCCGAAACGGGCTCGTCACAAACGACCAGCTTGGGATTCACGGTCAAAGCGCGGGCGATGCAGATACGCTGACGCTGACCACCCGAGAATTCGTGGGGGTAGCGCTCGTAATAGTAGTCGCGGAGACCGCACTGCTCCATCAAATCGATGACGTAGTCCTTGACCTGAGAAGGAGGTACGATCTTATGAACCTTCACAGGCTCGGAGAGGATATCGCCCACCGTCGCACGGGGAGGCAGGGAGGAGTAGGGATCCTGGAAAATGATCTGCATTTCGGTGCGGAGGGAGCGCATCTTGGACTTGGAATAATTCTCAATATTCTTGCCGTCATAGATGATCTCGCCGCCGTTGGCATCATGGAGGCGGAGAATGGTACGACCCATGGTGGTCTTACCACAACCCGACTCGCCCACGATACCCAAGGTTTCGCCGGGGTAGAGCTTGAAGGACACGTCGTCCACGGCGATGAGCTCCTGCTGAACCTTGCCCGTCAAAGATTTCTTGATGGGAAAGGCTTTGCGGAGATTCTTCACCTCCAGCAGAGGAGTTCGCTCATCGGCGGTCTCCCGAATTTCATTTTTTGTTTCAGCCATGAGTCTCCTCCTCTCCGTACAGATGACAAGCGACAAAATGGGTGGGGCTGACCTGCTTCATGCAGGGATAGTCCCCCGAGCATTTGCCGATGCATTTGTCGCACCGCTCCTTGAAATAGCAGTGGTTGGGCATATTCACGGGGTTGGGCACGTTGCCGGGAATGTTGAACAGGGTCTCGCTGTCGGAGTCCATGGTGGGCTTGGACTTCTGCAAACCGATGGTGTAGGGATGGCGGGGATCGTGGAAAATCTCCTGCACGGTTCCCTGCTCGATGACGCGGCCTGCGTACATGACCACCACGTAATCCGCCATCTCGGCAATGATGCCCAGATCGTGGGTGATGAGCAGGATGGAACCGTCCATCTTGTCCTTCAGATCACGGAGCAGATCCAGAATCTGCGCCTGAATGGTCACGTCCAGAGCGGTGGTGGGCTCGTCTGCGATGATGAGGCGGGGGTTACAAGCCAGAGCCATGGAGATCATAACGCGCTGACGCATACCGCCCGACAGCTCATGGGGGAATGCCTTGTAGACTCGCTCGGGGGCGGCGATGCCCACGAGGGAAAGCATTTCCATGGAGCGGGCTTTCGCCATCTCCTTGGTAGCGCCGGGAACGTGGATGAAGGTGACCTCGTCCAGCTGGTCGCCAATGGTGAACACGGGGTTCAGAGAGGTCATGGGCTCCTGGAAGATCATGGCAATCTGACGGCCGCGGATGCGGTGGATCTCATGAATGGGCATATTCGCGATATCGAAAACCTTATCCTCCATCTCGAAAAGAGGCGTACCGTTGTGGTCTTCCTGACCCGTGGGGATGATATTTCCGCGGGCATCCCGCTTGAAATCATGGGAATTGAAGCGAATAGAGCCCGAAACGATCTGTCCCTGGGGGCCCTGCAGCAGCTGCATGACCGACATACTGGTGACAGATTTTCCGCAACCGGACTCACCCACCACGCCAACCGTGGCGTTCTTGGGGACGTTGAAGGACACGCCATTGACGGCCTTGACCACACCCTGATCTGTAAAAAAGTAGGTGTGCAGGTCGTCGATCTCCAGGATATTGGCGGGATCCTTCATTTCAGTGACGAATTCAGACTCGTCTGCTCTACGGTGCTTGCGCTTTTCCAAGGCGCTGGTGATCTTGCGATTCTCCTTGGCAATGGCGCGGATCTCTTTACCCGAGAGGTAATGGGAATTTTTCTGTTCTGCCATAGTATTTCCCTCCTTTACCGTCTCGTTTTGGGGTCAAGGGCGTCACGCAGGCCGTCGCCGACGAAGTTGAAGCCCAGAACCGCGAGGATGATGCAGAGACCGGGAGGTCCCCATACGTTGAAGAAGTTCTCCAGAATGTACTGATCCTCCGCTACGATGTTGATCATGGTACCCCATGCAGCGTAGGGAGCGCGGACACCCATGTTCAGGTAGGACAGGGATGCCTCGTAGAGGATCATGCTACCCAGAGACAGGGTCATGGAGACGATGAGCTGGGGCATGACGTTGGGAACCAGATGTTTGAAGATCTTGCGGGGGGTAGAGTAGCCCATAGCCTCGGCGGCCACCATATACTCCTGCTCGCGCAGGGACAGGATCTGTCCGCGAACGAGGCGGGCCGTGCCCGGCCAGGAGAACAGGGTCAGGTAGGCCATGAGGTAGTAGATACGGAGCTGGGAGGGCACGCCCATGGAATCCAACAGCGTACCGATGATGAGCAGAATGGGGAAACCGGGCAGACACATGAGCACGTCGCAGATACGCATGATCACGCCGTCTACTGCGCCGCCAAAGTAACCTGCCACACCGCCCAGCACCACGCCGAAGATCGTAATGGCAAAGACGGCGATGAAGCTGACGGTCAGGGAGATACGGCCGCCGTACATGAGACGAGTGAAGACGTCGCGACCGTCCTTATCGGTGCCCAGCAGATGCTCGGAGCTGGGCTTGGCCAGAGAGTTGATGGTCTTGTTGGTCTCCACGACCTGGTAGAAGGTCACTTCCTTGCCGTCTACCACGTAGGTCACGGGCTGCTCGGTGTATTCCACCTTACCGGACTTATCCTGAGCCGTCTCACCCCACTGGGTATAAACCAGAGGGCCGACCCAGCAAAACAGGAACAGCGCCACGATCATGACGAGACCGACTACGCTCAACTTGGAGCGGAAGAAGCGGCGCATCACCATACGGGTGGGAGACATGAGACGAACGTTCTTATCCAGGGGCTCGTCCTCGGGAGTGGTTACGGTCTTGTTCTCCGCAACCGTCTCCACGTCGGTCAGGGATTGATTCTTCTTTTCTTCCATTGTATCAATCTCCTTTCCTTACGACAGCTTCACGCGGGGATCTACCACCGCGTACATCAGGTCTGCCAAGAGTACGCCCAGAACGCTGAGGAGCGCCAGGAACATATTGTAGCCCATGATGAAGGGGATATCCGCCACGATCATCGCTTTATAAGCAACGTTACCGATACCGGGAAGGTCGAACACCTGCTCCGTGATGATGGCACCCGAGAACAGGGAGGGCAGAAGTCCTGCCAGAGACGTAACCAGCGGGATCATGGTGTTGCGGAATGCGTGCTTGTAAATGACCGTCCCCTCGCCCAGACCTTTGGCGCGGGCGGTACGGATGTAATCCGAGCTGAGCACCTCCAGCATATTGGTACGAGTCATTCTCATACGTCCGCCGATGGACAAAATCACCACCGTGAGAACAGGAATGAACATATGCCTCAGGTAATCCACGATCAACGCCAAGCCCGTGAAGGACTGTGACGCGTCTGTCATACCCGACGGCGGGAACAGACCGAGTTTGTTGGCAAACAGGTCTTTCAGTACCTGTCCGAAGAAGAAGGCGGGCAGAGAGATACCGATCATCACCAGAACGGTAACAATATAGTCCCGTGCCGAGTACTGATGGGTAGCGGCAGTAATACCCAGAGGGATGGCAATGAGGAACTCAAAGATGGTCGCCACAAAGGCGATGGCAAAAGACACGCCCATGTGATCACGAATCACGTCGATAACGGGCGCACCGTACTTGAAGCTGGTACCGAAATCAAACTGAACCAGCTTGCCCAGCCAGTTGACGTAGCCCTTGAGAATGCCCATCACGCTGTCATCCTCCAGACCGTAAAGCTTTTTCATGCTCTCCACGGTCTCCTCGGGAATGGTCGCGCCGCCCTGGTTCATCTCGGCAATCTTGCCTTCAATGAAGCTGACGGGCATACATCTGACCAGAACGTAAATAATGAGGGATACGCCCAGCAGAATGAGAACCGCCAGTCCAAGACGTTTCAAAATATACTTTAACATAATGACACCTTATCTTATGGATTTGTCATAGCGCATGTACCCAAAAGCTTATGTATTTCCCTTCCCTTTTCGGGTATTCAGATCTACATATTCATTATTCAAAAGTTTTTGGGAAGTCTGGAAACCCCTTTTTGAAAAAAGGGTTTCCGGCGGGTGCAGGAGGAGAACCCTGCTCAGTTTGCGAACTCGATGAGCCAGATCTTGTCCAGAGGAGAGGTATAGGGGTTGATCTCCTGAGGCAGAGACTCGGCCTTGATGACGTTGGCGTTATAGGCGTAGAGAACGTCACGCTGGTAGACGGGCATCTCCACGGCCAGATCGAGGACGAAGCCCATGGCCTGCTTGTACAGGGTAGAACGGACAGCCTGATCGTCGGTCTCGCGCGCCTCGTCGATGACGGCGGAGAGCTCGTTCAGGATGCTGTTCTCATACTGGTACAGGGCGGGAGAAGCCAGAATCTCACGATAACCCCAGGCGAGCGTGGAGGTCGCGGTGGAGTTCTTGTGGTAGACCTGGTACATATCGGGGTCAATGGTAGAACCCCAAGCGGCAGCCCAGACAGCCAGAGAACCGGTGGAAAGCTTGGTCAGAGCCTGGGTATCGGGGACGACCTCGATATCCCAGCCGCACTCGTTTAAGAGATCGGCGGCGTTCTGGAAGGTCTGATAGGTGGGGTGATCGGTCAGGTTGGAGCCTGCGATGGTGAACTTGATGGACAGGGCAGAATCTCCTGCGGATACGCCGGCAGCTTCCATGAAGGACTGGATGGATGCCATGGCATCGGCGCGGTTCCAGTTGATGGCAATGTAATCGCTGTGGAGGTTATCACGGCTGTTGTTGCCGCTCTGATCCTTGGGGTAAGCCCAGGATACGGTGGACATGGGCCAGTAGATGGTCTCGGCGGTACCGGTGGAGTAGTAGGACAGAGCCAAGCTGGTATCCATGGCACACATAATAGCCTTACGGATGTTGATATCCGGCACCTTACCGGCGTTGATACCGATGTAACCGTAACCCAGCTGACGGGTGGAGGTTTTCTCAATACCCTTGGAAGCCATGCCGTTCAGCTTATCGATGTTGTTCTGGGTGAACTGAGGAGTTACGAAGTGGACGGATCCGCTCTCCAGCACGTTCAGTGCGTTGGAGGAAGAGACAACCTGGTAGCGGATCTTGTCGATCTTGGGCTGACCCATGAGGAAGTTGTTGTTGGCCTTGAAGTAGACCACGTTGTTGCTGAAGAAGGAGGTGCCTGTGGGGGCGTCGCTGTTATTGACGTCGGTCGCCTTGTATGCGCCGGCACCCATGGGGATCTTGACGTTACGGGGAGACTGGATGACGGTGGTCATGAAGTCGTATGAACCGTATTCCACGCCGAACTTGTTATTGGGAATATCCACGGTGTAGCCTTCGGCGTAGTAGTGCTGAGGTGCTACGGAGAATGCGAAGTTCCAGATCGCCTTGGGGTCGGTACCGTTGATGGTGATCTGCAGAACGTCGTACTCCTCGGCGTTGACAGGAGTGCCGTCGGCGTTGTGATTATGCGCCACGGTGTAGGTGCCGTTCTTGGCGGTCACCGAAGCCACGTCGGTGGTGTGACCCAGGGAGACGATACCCGAAATATTGGGCACAGCCAGCTGGCCGTCCTGCACGTTGGCGTGGAGGATAACCTCCTTAGCAGCTGCGGTGTAACCGGTGGTCAGCTTCTGTGCAGTTGCCCAGTACATGAGGATCATGTGCAGCTCCTGCTCCACCTTGGAATCGTACACGTACTTGATGGCAGATTCCTTATCCTTTACGACATCGGCGTTGTAGTTACGGGTAACCTTCTTGATCTTGGACTTGATGTCCTTATTGTTGGCATCCTTCTCGTACTCGATGGTCACATAGCCCTCGGCGTACATGAAAGAGGTAACCTCGTCGAACTCACCGGTGGACTTGTAGGGCTCCTCCAGGTAGGCTTCCTTGGCGGAGGTGTAGTCGGTGTTCAGCTCCTCTTTGAAGTACTGCAGGGTCAACTCGTAGTCCTTCAGAAGGTTATCCACGGTGACCTTGGAGGGATCATTGGAGATGGCCTCCTTGTAGCCGCTGGACAGAGAGTGTGCCTGAATGGCAGCAACCATCTTGTCGTAGGTGGCGCTGTAAGAGCCCTGGGTAGCGGTCTGACCCACCTGCTTGTAGAGGTTGATCAGCTCGTTGATGCGGTTCTTGGCTCTGTCAGCCGCCTGCTGGGAGATCTGATCGTCGGTATTGCTGTCTCCCGAGCTGACAGTCTGGGTGCGATAGTCGCGCAGACCCAGAATGTCGGTGGAGTACATGGTGGAAGAACCGGTGTACACGGGATCCAGATAGACGTACAGATTGAACATAACGTCGCCGATGGTCAGCGGCTTTCCGTCCGAGAACTTGATGCCGTTTTTGATGACGAACGTATACGTAGTGGTATCGGCGGCGCTGTCGTGAACTACGTCGTAATCCTTGACGGCAACGGCATGCTCATCGCCGCAGGCGACGATGACCTCACCGTTCACGTAGTCGGTGCCCAGCATACCGATCTGAGTCATGGACACGATGGTGCCGTCAGCTGCGGTGGTGGAGAAGAAGGGGTTGAACAGGCCGTCCAGCTCCTCGGTCATGATGACGAGGGCATCGGGCTTGCTTCCCTTTCCGCCTCCGCAGGACGCAAACAGGGATACTGCGCTCAGGCACATAACCAGCGCCAGAACGACAGAAAGAATTCTTTTACTCATTTTTTATCTATTCCTCCATTTAAGTATAAACGCACTCAATCGGCAAAGGTCAGGATGACCTCACCGGTTTCGGGGTTGACCTCTACACGGGCGGTATTGTTTTCGGGGTCCTCTACGGTAACGGTAATACCGCTCATATCGAGCCCCTCCACCGTACCTGCTCCGCAGAGCAGACCGATGTTGTAATCATTGGGACGGTAGCAATCCTTGCCGATCTCAATGGTACCCGTCAAGGTCACGTTCGACAGGGTTGCACCGTCATGGACGGTACCGGCCAGCAGGCCATAGTTGGGTGCCTGCATACGGGAGCCGGCCACGATGCGATAGGTGATATTCTCCAAACGAACATCGGTTATTTTCGCCGATGCGCCCAGCACACCGAACAGACCGCCGTTGATCTTGGAGTTATCACCCTGCAGAACGGTCACGTTGGAGATGGTGTGGCCGTTGCCTTCGATGGTACCCGTGAACTCACCCGTGGACATAGCCGCAGGCCAGAGAGCGCCGGTAAAGTCCAGATCGGCTTCGATCATGTAGCTACCGCCCGGTCGGGCGTTGTCGTAGAACTGCTTGGGGGTGGAGATGCGGAACCAGGTTCCTTCCTTCCAAGTGGTGTAGAGGCGAATGGTACCGTCAGCAGAAACCGTACCGTGCTCATAATCGACTTCACCGCGAACGGATCCGTCGGCAGGGGTTGTCATCGTTTCATCCAGGTACGCGGCCTCAAAGGTCATACCATCCCGTGCGGGGAATTCCTTCATATCCATCTTACCCGTAGTCAGGTTCCACTCGGGCAGAGCGATCTCGATGAGCTGTTTTGTTGCCATGAGAGAGAAGGTTCCGTCGTCGTTCTGCGCATAGAATTCGAAATTGAAGTAGGGCACCCAGGCGGCATAGAGGGTCACCTGATTTTCAGCCGAGGCATGGGAATCATTCGTGCTTACTTCCAGGCGATCACTTGCGAAATCCCATTTTCCGCTGTACACGTAACCCTGCTCGCGTCCCGAAACGGAAGTGAGCTGGCCGTATTCATCCAGAGGCTCGCCCTTGTCGTTGACACGGGGGGTACGCTCGGTGTACCAGCCGGCCAGGAAGTGACCCGTATTGGAAATGGCGAAAGCGCTGTCCTTACGGATGGGATCATCAGGGGCAACGAGCGGGATCTCAGCGTTCCCTGCGCCGTTCGCCTGATAATCGGAAGGATTGAAAACGTCCACGATATAGACCTCGTTGGGGCTTCCTGCGAAGGAACCGCCGTTGGCGTCAAAGCGAACGCTGACGGTATACCCCGACTCATCCAAGCCGGTATAGGGAGTATTCCAGAGGGAGAATCCGTTGATGATCGCCACGACCAGCAGTATAACGGCAACCAACGCCAGAACACTCACAATAATGATGGTTACGATGGGGGGAATGTTGAAGGAGAATTTAGCGCGAGTCTTAGCAAAGAACTTGGTCGAAACCTTAGCACGGGTCTTACGAGGACGCTTGGTGCGGGTCTTTTTGGGGGTAGCGGTCTCCTCAGAAGCCTCGGAGGCCGTCTTGTTCTTTTCTACCTTCTTTTTAGGAAGACTCTTTTCCTTCTTGCGGATATTTTTGCTTTCATCGTTCAAAGCACTCATATCCCCGGCGTTCTCCATGGCTTCCAGCAAATCACTGCGCTTTTTGGCGTACAAGCCGGCAAATACAGCGGTCGCAGCGATCATCAGGACGGCAATTGCGCCCATAGCAATGGTGATGGGCTCCAGACCCTCGAAGAAATTGATATGGTCGTCGTTACCGGGAGTCGTTTCGGTGCTGTCTCCCGACTCAAGATACTCCAGATCCTTGATACGCTTTTCGGCCTGCTCCAGCTTGGCATAGTTGGTGACCAGAGCGCGTTGTTCAATGGTAGAGATCTTATTATAGGCCTCACGGGCAGCCTCAACCAAGGGCTTATCTGCCAGCGATACGGTATCGGGAAGAGCATTAATGGCGGCAATGGCAGCCAGAGTTACGTCATCGGCGGCAGCAGCTCCATCCACAATCGTGGAGAAATATTGGCCGAAGATGAAGGAATCGTACTGCTTACCGTTGACGGGACGCACCATAACCAGGTCGCCCTCGGCAAGACCAACGTAATCCACGAAGTTCGCGCCGTAGTACACGTTGGAAGGTGTGTCGGAGGCATTCCACATGAAGTAGGGCACAATACCCAAACCATCGTAGTAGATCTCCTCGCCACCTTCAGAAACAGTAAAGCTGTACTGACCAGTAGCGGGAATGTGGTTCTTTCCGTTATAGAGCTCCACATCGTAAGCTTCCTCCAGGGCGGGCGCAACGTAGGAAGCAAAGGTGATCATATTCAGCTTTTCGCACTGATAGAAAGCCTTATGACCGACAGAGCGAAGGGTATAGGGGGTCACTACGTGGGTCACGGGTGCACCGGCAAAGGCCATATCGGCAATGCGTACGGTTCCGTCGGCCACGGTAACGGATTTCGTGTCACCCGCATAGGCAATGAGTTCCAGACCGTCGGGTACCACGCGATAGAGATGACCGTCAATCACACGAACCGTATCACTGATATGGAAGGTAAAGGTTTCCGTGCCGTATTCGGTGCTGTTAAAGGTCTCGGTCTCAACCTGAGAGAATGCCTCCAGGCGGCAGTTTGCGAAGGGATTGTCACCCAAATCGGCAAGTGCCGAACCAAGAACCACCGTGAAATCGGTCATTTCTTCCTTGAGGAAAGCGTGGGTACCGATATACACAGCAGAAGTCAGGTCGACGGAAGTCAGCACGGTATATGCGAAGGAATAATCGCCAACCGAGGTGACCTTGTTCAGATTCTCTACGGTAGCCAGCGCATGATCGTAGGCAAATACGCCCTCCTCCAGCATGACACCATTCGGATTCAAGGTCACGGAAGTGATGCCGTCGTTATACACGAATGCGTAGGTACCGATGCTCTCCACGGCCGAGAGGTCAAGATGCGTCAGGGCTGTGGTATTGAAAGCGTTGGAACCGATGGTCTTGACACCGGCGAAATCAAAATCGGAAAGAGCCTCGCAGTAGAAGAAGGTCTGCGCGGGAATGTCCGTAACACCGTCACCCAGATCCACCGACTTCAGATTGCGGCAGTATGCAAAGGCAGATTCTCCGATGGACGTCGCTGCCGTCAGCTGAATGGACTCAAAGGCGGGGGCGTAGTAACGGTACATGTACATGCCCTCAGCATCCAGAACGGGGTTGGTCATGCCGCTGTTGGAGAACTCGTTGAGCATATCACCCGAGAAGGCGGATTTACCGATCGAGGTCACCTTCGAGAGATCCATATTCTTAAGAGAAGCGGCATTGTAGAAGGCGAAATCGCCGATCACAGCGCCCGCGCCCAAGGTCACGGACTCCAGTTCGGATGCACCGTAGAAAGCGCCGCTTTCAATCGTGACGTTATCGCCGATGGTCAGATCGGTCAGGGGAGAGGTCAAAATGTAGAAATAGTAGCGGGTATCGTCGATCTTGTAGAAGTCCTGCTTGAAATTGCTGTCCAAATCCAGACGGAAGGCGTCTTTGCCGACGACCACGTTGTTGCCGATCTTGACGACCTTCAAGGACTTGCACTCGCGGAACGCGGATTCGCCCACGGTCGCACCGTCGGGAATGTGGACGGACTCCACCTGGGAGCGAGCAAAAGCGTACTCGCCAATGACGGCAACACCGTCCAAGGCGGGCGTTGTTGTGATTGCCGTACGGTAGAAGCTGTAATCTCCGATCTCGGTCAGCTTACCGAGGTCAACCGACTCCAGTTTGCTGCAACCGGCAAAAGCATATGCCCCCACAGCCGTGACCTGAGGCATCTTGACAGAGGTCAGCTCATTGTTGCCCGAGAAGGCACCTGTACCGATGACGGTCACCGAAGCATCGGTCAGCTCGAAGCTTCCCTTCACACCGGGAGCCACCAGAACGAGGGTATTTCCTTCCTTATTTAACAAGTAGGGCTTCCCGCTCTGCACGGTAAAGTTGGGGTTGCCGTTCTCCACGGTAAAGGCGTTCAGGGCAGTGCCGCGGAACGCGTACTCACCGATCACGGCCACCTCCTTGCCAAGCGTGATGGAGGTCAGGGCTTTACAACCGTCGAAAGCGCCTGCGGGCACGACGGAAGCGTTGATGGAAACAGCAGGCAGGGACTCGCAACCGCTGAACGCGTAGCGACCCAGCTTGATCCTCTCGGCGGGGATGTTCACCTCTGTCAAGGCTTTCGCCCCTGCAAAGGCATATGCGCCCACCGACTGAGTATCTGCAGAGAGAGTCACGCCCTTCAGAGATGCGTTGCCATAGAAAGCGTAATCCGCCAAAGCCACGACCTTGTCCAGCTTGATGGATCCCTCCAGGGCACAGCCGGCAAAGGCGTTCTGGTTGATGAACTTAACGCTTTCCAAACCGATCACGGTTTTCAGCGCCGTACAACCGTAGAAGGCACCCTGATCGATGCGCTCCAGCGTGGAGGGCAGAACCACGCGCTTGAGGGCGGTCAAATTGGCAAAGGCGTAGGGGCCAATGGTCTTGACACCCTCGGGAATGATGACCTCCTCGATGGTATCGTCACCGATGAACCAGATCTTGGTGGTTTCGGGAGAGTCCTCGGAGATCTCGTCATGCTCATCCTTGGGGATGTATTCAAAGTTGGAGAATGCGTACTGCCCGATCTCGGTGATGGACAGGGAGGGAGGGATATTCACCACGCCGCCCAGACCGAAATAGTGGGTCAGAGAGGGACCCGTGGTGACGTAGGGATCCTTGACACTGATGCTAATGGACTTGGAGAAGTAGGTAGCCTTGTCATCCATGAGCACCTTCACCGCGATAGAGGCAAAGCCCTCGGCCACGGCGGTGATCTTTCCGTTCTCGTCCACGGTTACGATCTTCTCGTTACTGGACTCGAACACGACCTTCGTATCCTCGGGGAAATAGGCGTCCAAGCGGTACCGCAACGTCACGGCCTCGGAGGGATACATGGAGAGGCTGTAGTTCTCACCCACGAACTTCATCTCGTCTCCGTCCACACCGATCTCCCGCTCCTCGGAGGAGAGGAAATAGTAAGCTTTATCCACGAGATATCCTGTCAGCGTGAAGTTTTCAGCTACGGGCTTGTCGTAGCGGACGTAGCCCTCGTCACCCTCGCTGCGGACAGTCAGGGTAAAGGAGGCTGTCTTCTTAGTCACGGGATCACGAGCCACGATACGGGACACACCGGGAGCGATGGCCACCAGCTTATCATTGACCACGGTTGCCACGTCCATGTTGGCGGAGTAGTACTCCAGCAGCTCGGGCCACTCGGTATTGGGGTAGACCAGAGGCTTCAGGTCGTATACTTCGTTGGGAGAGAGCGTCAGCTCGGACTCGGTGAAGTAGAAATCGGTGTAATCGTCGGGCAGGGGGATCTCGTAGGCAGCCTGGTTCAGCGCATAGTCATAGGTGATGACGGTGATGCAGTTCTTGTTGGCGGCGCCGGTACGGATCTCGTCGATGTAATCGGTCAGCTCGTAGATGACCGTGGTGGTGGAGTTGTCCTCGGAGTAGATGGGGGTCAGGTACTTGTCAAAGGCCTTGACTATGTAGCCGTCCTGCTCCAGCGTGACGTAGCCCAGCTGCATGCACATGGCGTAGTGGTTGTCGTAGACCGACATCTTTGCGAAAAGACGGGTCTTCTTGGCAGACTTGTCGTACTCGGTGTAGAACTCGCAATCGGTAACGGCAGGTGCCTCAAAGTCGGTCACCACAGGGAAAGTGAACGTATTGTTATCATTGGTATCGCTACCGTCGCGGTCGTAGTCCATGTAGGTCTTGACGGTGACGGTGTAGGATGTGTTGTTCTTGAGGTTCTGCTCAATAGCAGAGAATTTCACGTCGATATTCGCAGGGAATATGGTGGTGCCGTTGGAATAGGATTTGCGAATATCGCGATCCACGGTTTCAAAGACCACCTCGCCCGTGGCATCATCCGTCACGGTTACGACGGCCTCCTTGGCATTACGGAGCAGACCCGCCCAGACGTACTGAACGGAGTTCACCGCACCTTCCTGATTGGAGATGGAGATGTACTTGCGGTCTGCGGCGATCTTCTTAGCCGCAGGATCCTGGACGAAATAGTATGCGCCCATGAAGTTGACGTAGTCCCCCTCCACGCGTCCCACAGGACGGGTGGCATAGGCATCGGGCAGAGTCTTATCCAAAAGATCGATGGAATCATCCAACTCGTCCTTATTGGTCTGGTAGAAATCCAGGTCCAGGATGGGAGCCTCGGTCCAGTCGCCGTAGAAGGCCAGGTAGGGCGCGCTCAGATTGACGGTAGTTCCCTCCTTAGCGGTCAGAATCACGAAGCCCTCTACGTACATACCGTTCTCGAAGGAATCGTTCAGGTACTTCTTATCGTCATCACCAAGGGTAATGGTCACGGTGATCTCGGCGACCTTGCCACCGGCAACCGTAACGGTATTTCCGCTCTGGGTACCGCCGCTGACCGAGGTCACAACTACGGTCGCACCGCTCAGGATGTAACCCTGCTCGGTGACGGTGGTCTCACCCTGATTGGTCTTGGTCTCGCTGACACCCTCGGTCATGACCAGAGCCGAGACGTCGTAGGTAAGCCCTGCCGTACCGAAGTTGTTGATGGCGAACTTGAGCGTATATACGCCCGTACAGGTAGGATCATCGCCCAACTCGATCTTGGACTTGTCCATGATCTCCCCTGTCTTGCGGTCGTAGGTTTGAATGAATGCGGACGTAGCCGCAGAATTCTTCAGGTTGGCCAGACCTGCGCCCTGCTTACGGGGGGAGTAGGGGAGGCCGTTGGTATTGTACACCACGTCGGCGGTGGACATAAGAAGCTGATTGACAAAGGCGGTTACGGCCACGGGGTCGTTCGCCTTGTCGGGGAAGTTGGCCTTGACGTACTGACGGAGCAGGGCGGTCACACCGGCCATATTGGGGGTTGCCATGGAGGTACCCGAAATGCGGTCGTAGGACTGACCGGGCACCGAAGAATAGATGGAACCGCCGTGAGCGGTGATCTCAGGCTTAAGCTGGAGATCGGGTGTAGGACCCCAGGAAGAGAAATCCGACATGAAGGGGCCCGAGGTCTGGGAGCGCTTGATGGAGAGCTTGCCCGTACCGGCGGCGGCCAGCATCTCACCGTCATCCTGACGGATGGAGGCCACGGCGATGGTGGTGTCACCCACGTTCATCTTGATGTCACCCGACACGTTGTTGTAGATGATGATACCGGCGGCACCCTTCTCTTGGGCAACGTTGGCCTTTTCCTCAAAGGTGGTGGATCCGCGGGCAACCAGGGCGATCTTGCCCGTCACGTCGATACCCGTATAGTCGGCAGAACGGCCTGCACCGGGGATGGTAATGAACTCGATCTCCAGCTCGTCCACGCCATCGGGCAGAATATCTTCGTAGAAGTTCTTTTCCTCGGACACGCGGTCAGAGGACTCCAGGAAGTAGATAATGGTCTCACCGTACAGAAGGTAGGGAGTCTTGGTACCGCTGATGGAAGCGACCGACAGAGCGCCCTTGTAGGTAGAGGGAGAACCAACGGTAGCCGAGTCGGGGTTAGAGGTCAGACCCAGGTTACCGTTCTTTTCGGAGGAATAGGTGGAGTTATAACTGTTAGACGCGGCCGCTACGATGGAGATACCGGCGGCACGGATACGGTCGTACACACCCGAGATGGCTTCCTTATCCATTTCGCGGGAGAAGCCGCAATCGGTACCCAGAGACATGTTGATGACGTCCACACCCAGTACCACGCAGTCGTCCAGCGCCGCCAGGATCCAGGAAGATCTCGCGGAAGACTCCACATCGGAGAAGGTTTTCATAATGACGAGCTGTGCGTTAGGAGCAACACCCGTGATCTCGTTGTCCTTACCTGCGATGATACCTGCCACGTGAGTACCGTGGTCGCTGGCAATGGGGTACACATCGGAGTCTCCGTCGGCGTAGTCAAAGCTATAGGGCACCTTCTCGTTGATATACACATCGGAAGCCGTGAGGTTCGTCTGAATCCCCGATGCGCGGGTATCGCCCACGAGTGCGGCCACCTCATCAAAGGTCAGCCCCAGCTTGCTTCTGTCAGCCGTAAAATTCGAAAGAGCGAAGGCGGAGTGATAGTAGTCCAGACCCGTATCCAGAACGGCTACCACCGTGCCCGTACCGTCGTAAGCGAAATCCGAGCTGTTAAAGATACCCGTGGGATAGACGTTGACGGTATTTTCCACCAGCTGTGTGGAATTACCGAGGGATTGGGTCTCCTCAGGCTTGTACACCTCACCGATGATGGTGGTGCCACGCTTTCCGATAGTCTTGGTCACAGACTCGAAGTCACCGGCCTTGATGGTGATCTCAAAGCCGCTGAGCACGTTAGCATAATCCTCGCCCAAAACGTATTTCAGCTTTGCTTCATCCAGATCGGCCAGCAATTCCTGCTTCTCGGCCTCAATGCGAGCGCGGATAGAAGCGGCTTCGTCCGAGAGCGCGTATTCGGTAAAGGTCATCCCCGAGGATGCGCCGGGGTACTGCTCCAAGAGAGGCAGTTCTTTCACTTCCACGATAACCGAGATTTCATCGGTCTCCTTAATGGTCTCGGGAAGCTTATACATCACCGAATTGTCGAGATAGTGGTCACGGTTGGTGATCAGGTTGCCCTCAAAGGGACGGATCCCCCCACCGTTTGTCGTACTGCCGGGGATCAGCCATGCGATCACGGCTGCGGCTGCAGACAACACCATGACAGCGGCCAGGATCGCCGTAAGCAGGCGGATCCGAGTCTTGTTTTTTACGGAAATTGCGATCATGTTTTTTACCTTTCAAACGGAAATTTTGACGTATATAAAAAAGTCCATGCGTAATCAGTATTTTATCATATTTCCGTGGATAATTCAAGAGCAAATTGTAAACATATATCTTTATTTATAAAAAAACCGCAAATCCTCTTGATTTTTTTCAGGATTTGTGGTATGCTATAGAATGTTGTTCTATGCTCCTTTGTAATCCGTCAAATACATAGCGAACAAAATACCATAGTAGGAGAAGAAAAATGAAGAATCCGCACAAGAAACTGGCGTTGCTTCTCGCCGTTCTGATGCTCCTCGCAGCCTTTGCAGCAAACTTTGCGAGCTGTCAGAACGCCAATTCCGGCGAAGAAACCTCCGGTACGCCCACCACGCCAATCACCCCCAATGAGTCTCAGTCCAGCGGCGATAACACCGCAAAGGTCGAGTACTCCATCTCGGTCAAGTCCGCCGGCGGTCTCAAGCTCTCCGGTGTTAACGTGTACATCTACACCGATAACACCTTAGAGGATCTGGTCAACTACACCACCACCGACGCTACCGGTATCGCCAAAATTTCTCTGAAGCCCAGCGACAAGTACGTGGCTGTTCTGTCGGGTCTTCCCGAGGGCTACAAAGTCGAAGCCAGCTACCCGCTGACCGGCACCGTCACCGAGCTTTCCGTTACTTCCGCCGTCATTGACAGCACCGACCACAGCGGCAAGAACTACAAGCTGGGCGACGTCATGCGGGATTTCTCGGTAGTTGATTCCGACGGAAATACCCAGAAGCTCTCCGAGCTGCTGAAGACCAAGGATATGGTGCTCATCAACTTCTGGTACACCACCTGCTCTTGGTGCGTCAAGGAATTCCCCTACATGGACTCTGTATACAAGCAGTACAAGGATAAGGTGGAGATCGTGGCTCTGAACCACTCCACCCTGCAGGGCGACTCCGAGGAAGGCATTAAGAATTTCAAGGATCGCTTCTACGAGGACTACGTGGGCGACGGAACCACGGGCGGTCTCTCCTTCCCCATGGCCAAGGACTATACGAACATGGGTCCTGCCTTCGCCCTGGAAGGCTATCCCACCTCGGTCGTTATCGACCGATACGGTGTGATCTGCCTCATCGAGTCGGGCGGTATCGTCAGCGAGACTCCCTTCATCGCCATGTTCGATCATTTCACCGGCGATGACTACGAGCAGAAGCTGCTTACCGATCTGAATGAGTTGACTCCCGCAGAAAAGCCCAACGTGACCATGCCTTCCTCCGACGAGATTGCCGGCGTGTTCAACAAGGGAGATATCACCGCAACCTACCGCGCTGAGACCGAAGACGAAAATGCCGATATGTACTGGCCCTTCATCATCAAGGAAAAGAACGGCGAAAAAGTCATCGCGCCCTCTAACGCAGGCAAAGACAACAGCTTTGCCATCATGTACGCCGACGTGACCCTGAAGGCAGGCGAGGCCTTGGCCTTCGACTACTGGGCATCCTCCGAACAGGGCGCTGACCTTCTTTACCTGCTGGTAGACGCCAAGGATATCTACCAAATTTCGGGTGAATCGGATCAGTGGAAGACCTGCTATACGTTCGTTGCTCAGGAAGACGGCGTTTATGAGGTGGCTTTCTGCTTTGTAAAGGACTCTTCCGATTCGGTCGGTGATGATACCGTTTACCTGAAGAACCTCCGTGTCACCTCGGCTGAGCAGATCGACGTGCCCAGCTACATTCCCCGCCAGGCCGCTACCAAACCCGCCGCTGACGGCTTCGGTTATCAGGAATACATCACCCCCGTGTTCAACGAGGAGGATGGTCTCTACCACGTAAACGACAAGAACGGTCCCCTCCTGCTGGTCAACCTCATGATGGGTACTCAGTTCTCCAACAATCCCATTTACACCCACGCCTACAACGGCGAAATCGAAATCAACGGGGTTAATTACTACGAGGAACTGGTCGAATACTGTAATTACGCCTCTAACGCCACCATTTACGGTTACTGCTCGATCAACCAGGAGCTCAAAGAGCTGCTGGAAATCGTGGCTCAGGCCATCGGTCTGGAAACAGACAACCCCAACCAGTGGCTGCAGATGTGCTCCTACTACGATGCCTACGGTACGAACGGCGCCCAATTGGACGACCCCATCCGTGGTCTGGCTCCTTACTCCGCTTACACGGCCGTTGAGGGCGCTGATAACTACGTGTACTATGACCGCGTCATCATGCCTCGCGGTCTGCTCTACAAGTTCACCCCCGAAAAGTCCGGTGCTTACCGCATCACCTCTCACAGCGAGTGGCAGGTGGACGGCTGGATCTTCAATCCCGACCGCACCGAGTACTACGTCCACGAGGGCGGCGAGCGCATGTACTACGATCCCGTTAACCTCTCCATGGTGGTCTACTTCGAGGCCGGCCGCGACTACTACATTGATATCGCCTTCTATGACGTATACCAAGTAGGTGGATTCACTTTCTCGGTCGAATTTCTGGGTGCTTCCTACGACCACTTCACCGTTGCTTCTCCCGGATACTTCACTTTCCCCGACGGTGAGATCGCCGATGATACCATGGGCGACTTGGCCGAGATTCTCTCGGGCGGTATCAAGATCGCGCTGGGTGATGACGGCTACTACCACGAACTCCGCGAGGACGGCTCTCTGGGCTCTATCATCTACGCAGACTTCGTTGGTTTGACGACTGTTTTCTCTCACTCCATCAAGGACATGATCGATCGCGGCGCTTTCAACTTCTCGGTGACCGAGTCGGATCAGGAAATCCTCAACTACCAGGCCATTTACGGTGACGAAACCAAGGAGAAGCTCAAGGAGATCTGGGGCGAACAGTTCGAAGAGCTGGCTGCCATTTATATGCTGGACGAAGTGCTGGCAGGCAAGACCCACGGTAACGGCAAGGATCTGACCGATGACATCAAAGCATACTTGGACAAGCTCCATCCCGCCACCGAGGATCATCCCGAGCTGGAGGGCTGCATTGCCGTTGACGAAACCTTGGCATCCCTGCTCCAGACCCTGATGGATAAGTACACCTTCTACGGTGTTGAATATTCTTGGGCTAAGCTCTGCTACTACTACCAGCACCTGGGTGCATAATTTTCAACAAACCGTTGTGAATTCAACAGCACGTTAAGCACAAAAATCCCCCGCAGGCGTTTTTCTGCGGGGGATCTTTGCATAAGAGACAAGATTCAGACACAAAAAATTTCGTTCTCATTCATGGATTTTTGCGCTTTTTTTCGAAAAGCCCCTTGCAAAAGAACTGCTTTCATGTTATAATATAAGTTGTGTTCAACGAAACCATCCCAAGGAGAACATCATGAAACAAAACCTTAAATTCGTCGCGCTGGCTTTGGCGATTCTGTTGGGTATACTCCCCCTCGCCGCCTGTAACAATGCCGAGCCCCCGGAAGAGACCACGCCCATTTCCCAATCAGGAGAAAGCGAGGGCACCTCAACTCTCCAAAACGAGATTGCCTACAAGGTTACGGTACAGAATTACGACGGCACTCCTGCTAAGGATATCATCGTCAAGGTGCAGAAAAACGGCATTGACGAGTCCTTCAAGCTCATCGGCCCCACTGGCTTTGCTACCTTCAAATTAGCCGAAGGAAACTATACCGTCCTGATCGAATCTCCCTCCGGCCAGGCGTTCCATTACGATACGGAGGCCGCTGTGCTGTCCCCTTCCGCACCGGAGATCACCCTGACCATCTTCGAGGCCGCGGCCAATACCCAGCCCCTTAACGCCCCCTCTCAAAAGGGTGATTACACAAGGTTCGACGCCGCCTCCGTGGGCGAGGGGAAGACCTATATCCCCTTCAACAATGACGACTATACCTACGTCATTTTCACGCCTACCCGCCCCGGTATATACGAGTTCGGCTATGAGTCGGAATCCGACGTTACCTTGACCTACCACGGCGCACCCATCAACGTCTTTGAAAATCCCTTGGTAGACACCGTCGACGGCAAGGTATCCTTCCCCATCACCGCCGGCAGCGTGGGTTCTACTCTCGATACTACGGCGCAGTATGTATTCCGCCTTGAGGGCGTCGGAAACGGATGTATGTTCACAGCCACCCGCACCGGCGACGTCCCCAAGTCCCCCCACGACGAGCCCTGGACAATTCCCATGCCTACAGCCGAAATGCTCAAGCCTTACGAGGGCATTACCGACGGTAAGCTGGTCGATCTGGACGTGACCAATCCCGCCCTGACCGTGGTGTTGGGCGAGGACGGCTACTACCATCTGGACACCGCCGACGGCCCCGTGGTCTTCATCCGACTCTCCTCTGCCAACCCCTATATAGCAGATTTCAAAACCATCTGCGATACCACCCGCATCTGCGCCTACCTTTACAACGAGGACGGTAGCTTCAACCGCCGCGAAAGCTACAACGAGATGATCCTGGAATATCTGACCGTAGCCAACGAGGACGGTGTCGTTCCCCTGAATGAGCAGCTCGTCTACATGGTCAAGACCGCCGGCGACTACATGGGTTGGTGGAACTTCTCGGACAATCTGGACATTTTCGGCGATAAGATCGTCGATCCCGCCATCGCCTGGCTCTTTGCCTGCGCTGTATATCAATAAGAGCGCGCGCCGGGGCCCTGCCCCCAATCCCCGCTCAAAGGACTTTTGAAAACATACTCGCTTCGCTCGGGGCAAATTTGCCTGCGACAAACGCGAGTCCCTTGAAAATCCTCAAAATCTTTTATACAAAATTATAATCCATATAATAAGGAGAAACCAAATCATGAAAAAACTTTCCATTCTGCTGGCTCTGCTGCTGGCTCTGTCCTGCCTGCTGATCGCTTGCGACAACACCACCGCCGAGACCCCCGAAACCACCGCCGCTGATACGACCGTGGCAGAACTTTCCACCGAAGCCCCTACCGAGGCAGCAACCGAAGCTCCCACTGAGGCTCCCTCCACCAAGGTCACCTACACCGTTACCGTCAAGGATCAGAACGGTGCTCCCGTTGAGGGTGCTGCCGTCCAGATGTGCGACGACAAGGGCTGTAAGATGCCTGCCGCCACCAACGCAGAGGGCGTCGTTACCTTCACCTACGATCCCAGCAACTACCACATCACCATCGTGGAGTGCCCCGAGGGCTACACTGCCGATCCCGAGCAGGCCTTCTACTTTGAGGGCGACGCCACCGAGTTGACCGTGGAGATCACCAAGAACTGATTCTACACAAGAAAAAATCCCTTCAAGGCCGGTTGAACCCGGATGATCTTGAAGGGATTTTTGTATCGAATTATTTGGCCAGAGCCTCCTCTACGGCGGCCACCAGCTCGTCGTGGGTGATGGATCCACGGCAAGCGAAGGTAATGACGCCGTCCTTGTCCACGATGATAGTCATGGGGAAGTCGCCTACTCCACCTAAAGCCGTGTAGTACGCACCATTGGCACCATCGTCAGGATCCTGAGCGAAAAGGATCTTCGTTTCGGGATAATTCTTTTCGATCCACTCGGCAGCGGTGGGCGCCTTATAGTTGGAGTGAACGGCCAATACAACTACCGAATCGGCATACGCCTTGGCCACCTCTTCAAAGTGCGGAAGCTCCGCAATGCAGGGTCCACACCAAGTA
The DNA here is from genome assembly GCA_045645165.1 of Eubacteriales bacterium. Lineage (GTDB taxonomy): Bacteria > Bacillota > Clostridia > Oscillospirales > CAG-272 > CAMEON01. The sequence continues at coordinate 3,499 of JAZRIF010000128.1, read as the reverse complement.
CCCCAGAAATTTATCACCGTGACCTTCCCGCGATTTTCATCCACCGAGAAGAGTTCTCCTCCTGTGTACAGAGTCAGTTCCATACTGTTACAGAGATTGCCCACCTCATTTCCGCGAGGCGGCAGAGACTCGCCCGTTTCCCCCTCGGGAAGCGTAGCAGAATCCGTCGTTTCCTCAGGCACAGGCGTCTTGTCCCGTCCGTCCACAAAGTTGTAGTAGTACAGCGCGCCGCCCAGCAAGGACAGAGCAAGTATCCATGCCGCACAGCGAGCTATGCGGGTTCGTTGCTGAATCTTTTCTTGGCGAATCGCAATCTCCGGTGTTTTGGTCTCGATCTCCCCGCCAATCGCCTGGGGCGGCAAGAGGATCTTGGGCCCCTTCCAGCTGATGGCGTTCGTAGGGCAGACGTCGATGCATTCGCCGCACTGAATGCACTCTTGGTCACCCACGTGGCGAATATCCATCTTGCACTTACCCACGCAGAGTCCGCAGTCGGTACAAGTCCCCCTGTCCAGCTTCACGCCCACAAAGGAGATCTTATTGAACAGACCGTAGATGGCACCCAGCGGGCAGAAAAAGCGGCAGAAGAAGCGGTAGATGAACACCGCCCCCACCAGGAAAATCACCATGAGCAGGAATTTCCACGTGAACAGGGGGCCCAACATCCCCAGCATAGACTCGTTTTCTGGATTAGAGAGCAGTCCCACTGCGCCCTCCAGGGTTCCCGCGGGACATATGTACTTGCAAAATCCCGGCAAGGGGAATTCATAGCCCGCATATACCAAGGGGAAAATAAGCGCAAAGAAAACGAGGATCACATACTTGAAGTAGGACAGAACGCGGGTTATTCGCCCTTTTCCCACCTTGGGGGTCTTGATCTTATGGAGCAGATCCTGGATCAGCCCGAAGGGGCAAAGAAATCCGCAGATCCAGCGACCAAAGAGCAGACCGTAGAGCAAAATGATACCCACAACATAGTACGGGATCGTTTTTCCGCTGTCCGACAGCGCATTTTGCAACGCGCCCATGGGACACGCCCCCGACGCACCGGGGCAAGAGTAGCAGTTCAGGCCGGGTGTACAGATATTCTTGACAGGGCCTTGGTAAATACGACCCGTAGTAAAGCCCTTGAGGTTGGCGTTGAATAAAAGCGCAGCATAAAGCTGAATGATGCGGCGTTTCGTCGGCTTGTGGGTGGCCCACCATTGTTTCAGTTTCATGATGTTCCCTCCCTTAGCCCAAACCGATGCACTCGGTGCAAATACGGATAGCCTTGCCCAATACGTCGGCCATACCGCCGTTGAATACACCCAAAACCACGAACACAATGCCTGCCACCAGGATCACTCCCCGCACAGCCCACAGGAACCGAGGATCCAAGGTCTTTTTTTCCTTATCAGCCGCAGTCTTTTCGAGAGTCTTTCCCTTGCCCGTGGCTAATGCAGACTTAACTGTAGCCGTCTCCCGTGCCACCGATGCCCCGCAGAGCAACACGGTGGCCACCCACATACCCAAGGCCACCACGGCGCAGGGGATCACATAGGCTGCTGCGGTTTTGATGTCGTTGTTCAAATTCTCAATGGAGAAATGAGTCGGATTCACGCACCGGATTAAAGCAGGCAGCAAAGTCAATGCCGACAAAATTCCAACTGTAACGGTAGCGTAGCGGCGAAATTTCCGTTCTCTGTGAATAATCTCCCGCACAGATTCCTCGCACGCGGTGATATCCAACTTGGCAGAGAGCTTTTCCAAAACCACACCCGCCTCCCTGCGGGGCTTGACCTTTCCGCCGTCCGGAGGCAGAACAAGGGACAGAATGATCCCACCGATCACACCGGCGATGCAGATATACGTAGGAAGGGCAATACGGTCAAAATGGGTCGAAATGCTCTCTCTTGTGAAGGGAGAATTTCCATTTTGGTAAATAGAAAGACAGGATAGAGCAAAGCATACCCCCACCGCGACAATCAACACCGACAGTGAGATCCCATAAATGAGATGGATCCTCTCTTTTGTTTTCTGTGACATATATAACTCCTTTGCGCAAGGTCGCGCCGTTTCAATTCAAAGAACCTTCTCGTAGGCCACCCGCGAATCGCCATTTTGTAAATAGATGGTTCCGCAATGCACAAAGCCGTGTTTCTCCAGCATCCGCCGCATGACCACGTTGCCCTCGTGGGTGTCGATACGCAAAGACGCCTTACCCAGAATACGGGCAAATTCCTCGGCGTAACCGATGATCGAGGTAGAAATTCCACTTCCCCGTCGGGCTACCGAAATAGCCACGCGGTGAATGGCGATGTAGGCGAAATCCTCAGGGCAGTTGCGGTCGGGGGACAGCCACTTGCCACCTTCAATGGTATCGTATGTGGGCTCGCCGTCGTAAATCAGGGCAAAGGTACCCACAATCTCCCCGTCGTCCGATACCACCACACGTCCCTGACCCAGGGCCATGTCCTCGGTGATCATGGTGCGGTTGGGGGTGCCGTTCTGCCACTGGTTGATCCCCAACGCGGCAATGGTACCGCGGGCTTCTTCGATGATATCCATCACGGCATCAATATCTTTTGGTGTAGTTGCGCGAATGTTCATATTTCTTGTTCCTTACTGTTTGATTGCATATTATTATAGCATAAAAAACGTTGTATGTCAATGGTTTTATCGCCACAAATGCAAAACCGCCGCGAGTCTTTCCTCGCGGCGGAAGTATCATTTTATAGGTAGATATACGCCCCAATCTTGCAGCTTCTATTCTATTTTATCAATAACGGCAATTCTGGTATTCGGCAAATATCCGATCCGATAGCACACGTCTTGCTCAAGTTCCTCCTCCCAAGGGAAAGTCAAAATCTCACGCGTCACAGTGTCGCAAAACAATGGAACCGCCCGCATAGGGTAATTCTCTTTTACGTTTTTCTGATAATCGTATCGTATGAAGGTCGCTTCTATGATACGATATTCATGCTTCTTAAGTAATTGATAGTCCTTGCCAACGGGGATCATGATCTTAAGAAACATCGCGCTACCGCACATGAAAATTAAAACTGCGGCCAAAATGATTTTCAGATTATCCTGCTTTTCCGCTTCGGTTGCTTTATCCAAACCCAAACATACTACGAGAGAAAACATACCAATATAGAGAGCAAGTCCCAAAAGGATAACCAATCCAAACAAAATGATACGACTTTCGCTTTTCAATTTTTTCCTCAGCTTCTCTTCCATTGCCTATATCACCTCCCCTTGACTTCTCTTCATGATTATATCATAATATCTGAAACTTGTCAAGAAAAGAAAAAAGACCCTTCCGAAGAAGCGTCTTGACTCTTTTTACCTTTGAAACTGAAAGAAGAGAGATCATTTTCGTGTAGAAAAGAAACTCAAACATTGTAAATGAACCTAAGAGGTTCAAGCCCTCGGAAATTAGTATCGGTCAGCTGAATGCATTACTGCACTTACACCTCCGACCTATCAAGCTTGTGGTCTACAAGCAACCTTACTC
>JAZRIF010000127.1:0-2689 GCA_045645165.1 Eubacteriales bacterium | reverse complement strand
CGAAAGAGCCGCGCGGATCAGGTGGTGGGTTTCTCAAGGGAGGCACCGTGGGTGACTCCCTTGAGGGGCGTTCTTTTGGTACTTTTCTTTCGCCACGGAAAGAAAAGTACATAACCATATCTCACCGATAAACTGCAATTTAATATCTTATAACTGTTCGTTCTTACTTCGTCAGAGGGATGATATACTCCCCGAAGGACAGGCGGCGGACGGTGGTTTTGATTACGTTGTTCTCTACGGCAACAGAATCGGCGCGCTCGGCCACCTGCTCGTCGTGCAGGGTGTTCATGGAGAGGAGGCTGTCGGCGGAGAGGAGTATGCCCGTGGCCTCGCCGTCGGCTACGGCGAAAGCGGTGAGGTCGATTTCCACCTCGCCGTCCTCCTCGGTGCGGTTGAGAAGGTTGAGGACGAGCGCGGTTCCGTCCTGATTGAGGGACAACTGAACCTGGACGGGATCGGTGCGGCTTGCGTGGTAGCCGTCGAGGACGAGGGTTTGGTAGGCCTCGGTGGTGGCGAAGCGGTGGAGCATCATGCCCGCCGAGGTGATGTACGCTCCCTCCTTGGGGGTCTCGATGGCGGACTGAGAGTGGGTGTTGGCGAGGTTGTTGAAGTTGATGAAGTCGATGTCCTGCCCGTAGCGTTGCCACATCATGAGGGTTGCGGCGGCGTCCAGGGCGTACGACCACTTGGAGAACATGAAGCATTTGTTCTGTCTTGTCTCGGAGCGGGGCACCATGTTGTACACGTCGGCGCCGTTGAGGGGGAGCCACTCGGTGTTGCAGTAGCGGATGGACGTGCCGTGAGCCTCGTTGAACTTGTGGAGGATGGCCAGCTTGTTTTGGAGGTCGCGCTCGTCAAAGCCTCGATCGGCGAGGAAGTCGATGTCCATGCCTGCGATCTCCACCATGCGCGCCAGAGCCTCGAGACCCGAGCAGTAGGAGATCATGCCGATCTTGATAGTGGGATCCACGGCTTTCATGGTGCGGGAGTACAGCACGCAGGCCTCGGCGTATTCCTCGTCGGTGAACCAGCGGTGCATTTCGTTGTCCATCTCCCAGTACTTGACATTGTAGGGCTTGACTCTGCCGTTGGCGATACGGGCGCGGCCACCCTCGGTGGACTCGTCGCCGTTGCAGTACTCCACCCAAGCGGCGGCCTCCCGGGCGCCCTGCTCCTTATCCATGAAGTGGGGCAGATCGCGGCCGTGGTGGGCGGCGTGGAGGGTGGGATCGTTGGGGTCACCGCCCAGGGATTCGGGAGGAACGTAGTCGTAGAAGCGCTTGTAGGGGTGGAACATGTTGATGCAGATCATGGACTCTGCCCCTACGGCCTCGGCGTAGGTGGCCAGCTCGTCGGTGCCGATGTCGTTGTACTGGTAGCCGCCCCAGAAGTAGGAGTACATGGGGGGACGGTAATCGCCTACGCCGTCCCGCCAATTATAGAAGGAAGCGAAGCACCCGCCCGGCCAGCGGATGACCTTGGGGGAAACATATTTGCCTGCCTCTACGGCGCTTTTCTTGAAGCCGCGGACGGCGTCGGAGGGGGTGAGGGTGAAGTCGTCGCAGATCACCGAGGTGTGGGGAGGAAGGAGCAGGGCGAAGGTGTAGCGACCCTCGGCGGGGACCTCAAAGGCGGCCTTCACGTCGGTGTAGTCGGTGCCTACCTCGCAAAGAGCGCAGGTCACTACGGGATTCTCCACGGTTCCTTCCTCATAAATGGCCACTGTCAGCCATTCACTGCCCGAGAGTCTCTTGATCTTGCCCTTGAAGGTATAGGTCACGGCGGGGAAGCAATGCTTGCCGTCTTGGGCAAGACCGCCGAGCTCATCGCTGTTGTTTTCTACCTTCATGGCGGTACCGCCGTGGCAGGCGTCGTTGCAGTAGCCGATACGGACGTCGGCGGTGGGGGATTTTTCGATGACAAAGGTGGAGTCGTCCTCAATGAGCTGATGGCCAGCCGTGCCGGGGAAGGCGAACCAGGCGTTATGCTCGTAGCCCGAGTGGTACCAGTCGAAGACCCGCCAGTCGGTCTCACAGCGGGAGGAGTGGTCGTTTTCATCCTCCAGGAGATCGTACCAGAGCTTGTTGATCATGCGGTAGGGGTAGAAGGGCTCGAAGCTGCGGTTGAAGAACATTTCCGCCATCATGCCTTCTACTTGCAGGCCGTAGCCCAGCTCAATGAAGTTGGAGGCCAGCTTCTCGCTGATGGGGGTGGAGTGGAAATCTTTGGTGGCTGTGAGTTTCATGGGGGAACTCCTTTCGGGAAGTTTCTTTTGATGTATGAGATGTATGAATTGTGGAAATTTGGGTTTGTCGGTGAGTTTGTTTATGTACTTTTCTCTCCCTGGCGAGAGAAAAGTACCAAAAGAGCGCCACTCAAGGGAGTCACCCACGGTGCCTCCCTTAAGAAACCCACCACCTCATCCGCGCGACTCTTTCGCCCACAAAGGGGCGAAAGAGTCTGATTGCGCATAGGATCGCCAAGACCCGAGAACCCGCACGATCGGCAGAGTGCCGACCGCGCGGAACTCGCCGCTTGGCTTCTGCCCCAAGTCGCCGTTTATCTTGTCGGAGAATGAAAAACTTAGGGTTGCCACCAAACGGGCGACCAACCGCGCGGTCGTCACTCTGACGACCGTGCGGCTTCATGGCAAACTGCGACTTGACAGCGTATCAGCCCATTTGCCTAC
>JAZRIF010000126.1:0-7617 GCA_045645165.1 Eubacteriales bacterium | reverse complement strand
CACGCTCCCCTAATCTTGTTAAATTTATGCGGTTTAACCGCGATCATAAAAGGAGGCACCAACATGATCTTCAGAAAGAAAGAGTGTGTCGCGATGCTGCTGGCCGGTGGTCAGGGCTCCCGTTTGTACGCGCTCACCAAGAAAGTCGCCAAGCCTGCAGTACGCTTCGGCGGCAAGTATCGCATCATTGACTTCCCGCTGTCCAACTGCGTGAACTCGGGCATCGACACCGTGGGCGTGCTGACCCAGTACCAGCCCCTGGTGCTCAACGAGTACATCGGCAACGGCCTGCCTTGGGATCTGGACCGCTCCTTCGGCGGCGTCAAGATCCTGCCCCCCTACCAGGGTCAGAAGTCTGCTGACTGGTACAAGGGTACCGCCAACGCCATCTACCAGAACCTTGCCTTCATCAACCGCTACGACGCCGAGTACGTCCTCATTCTTTCGGGCGACCACATCTACAAGATGGACTACGACAAGATGCTGGACTTCCATAAGGCCAAGGGCGCAGACTGCACCATCGCTGTCATCGACGTGCCGATCGAGGAGGCCAGCCGCTTCGGTATCATGAGCACCAACGAGGACGGCTCCATCTACAAGTTCACCGAGAAGCCCAAGAACCCCGACAGCACCAACGCGTCCATGGGTATCTACATATTCAACCGGGGGAAGCTCTGCGACTACCTCATCGCAGACGAGGCCGATCCCTCCTCCTCCAACGACTTCGGTAAGAACATCATCCCCGCCATGCTGGCCGCAGGCGAGAAGATGTTCGCCTACCCCTTCGAGGGCTACTGGAAGGACGTCGGTACCATTTCTTCCCTGTGGGAAGCCAACATGGATCTGCTGGGTGATCATCCCGTGCTGGATCTCTCCGGCAACGACTGGCGCATCTTCGCCCGCCACTCCGCCTCCGCTCCCCAGTTCGTGGGTAACCGCGCCACCATCGAGAACAGCTACATCACCGAGGGCTGTGAGATCTACGGCACCGTCAAGAACTCTGTGGTCGGCCCCGGCGTCAAGATCATGGCCGGCGCCCTTGTTGAGGACTGCGTTCTCATGGGTGACTGCGTGATCGAGGCCGGTGCCACGGTTCAGTACGCCATCATCGACTCCGACGTCACCATCGGAGCAGGCGCTACCGTGGGCGCTCCCCGCGCTACGGGCGCCGAGATCGCCGTAGTGGGCGAGAACATCACCATCGCAGCAGGCGCCACCGTTGAGCCCGGCGCTATGCTGTCCGAGTAAAGGAGGACACGAACATGACCGCAGCAGGATTGATTTTTGCCAATATCCACGACCAGAGCATCCCCGAGCTGACTCGGGTGCGCTCCATGGCCTCCGTGCCCTTCGGTTGCCGCTACCGCCTCATCGACTTCACCCTGTCCAACATGGTGAACTCCGACATCAACCGCATCGGCCTCATCACCCACTACAACTACCAGTCCCTCCTCGACCACATCGGCACGGGTAAGGATTGGGATCTGGCTCGCCGCTCGGGCGGTATCAAGCTCATCCCCCCCTACATCACCGCCTACGATCAGGCTACCGCCGGTAACCCCACCCACCGCCTGGAGGCTCTCTTCGGCGCCAAGGATTTCATCGCCCACTGCAACGAGGACTGCTTCGTGCTGTCGGACTGCGACATCATCTGCAACATCGACCTCTCCGAGGTCATTGAGGCTCACGCCGCATCGAAGGCCGACATCACCTTCGTGACCAAGAAGGTAGACGCCTCCACCATGCACCTGGCCGAGCAGGTCTCCATCATCACCGCCGACGCAGATGGCAAGGTCTCGGATTTCTACCGCGCTAAGCCCGAGGAAGGTCTCATCAACCTGTACACCAACATCATGGTGGTCAGCCGTGAATACCTCCTGACCGTTCTGGCCAACGCCGCCGCTCACGGTCAGCGCTCCTTCTTCGCCGACGTCATCGTTCCCTCTCTGGGCACCGCCAACTACCGCGCCTACGAGTACGACGGCTGGTACGCCTACATCGGCTCTCTGGAGGGCTACTTCGCCAGTTCCATGGATATGCTCACCCAGGAGGCTCGCGAGGGTCTGTTCGGTATCAAGAACCGCCCCGTCCTCACCAAGGTTCGCAACTCCGCTCCCACCAAGTACAAGGAGGGCGCCGACGTCAAGAACTCCTTCATCGCTGACGGTTGCGTCATCGAGGGCACCGTGGAGAACTCCATCCTCTTCCGCGGCGTGAAGGTCGGTAAGGGCACCGTGGTCAAGAACTCCATCCTCATGCAGGATACCTACACCGGCTCCGACGTCACCCTGAACTGCGTCATCACCGACAAGGACGTCACCATCCGCGACGGTCGTCACCTGTCCGGTCACGAGACCATGCCCTTCTTCGTGGGCAAGGGCGGCAGCGTCTGAGAACACGCCAATCCCCGCGCATAATGCGCGGGGATTGGCTAAATGCAAAATGCGAAATGCAAAATGCAAAATGAAAAACGGGATAGGGCACCATCTGCGGTTGCGCTATTTTCCCTTGGCGGACTGTTTTTTCGATGAGTATATGAACCAAGCATTACCGTAAAAATTGTCTTTCGCCAGAGCGAAAGACTTCATTCGTTCTTGATTTTGCATTTTGCATTTTGCATTTTGCATTCCATTTTACATTTCGGAGGATACATACCATGTCTGAAAATCTCACCCCCAAGAAAATCCTTTTCGTCGGCGCCGAGGTCATGCCCTTCGCCGCTACGGGCGGTCTGGGTGACGTGATGGGCTCCCTGCCCGCCGCGCTGCGCGCCAAATACGGCGAGGATGCTGATATCCGCGTCATCTGCCCCCTCTACGACAAGATTCCCGCCGCTACGGTGGAAGCCATGTACACCGAGACCGTCTTCACCCTCCAGCTTGCCTGGAGAAACCAGTACTGCGGTATCCGCTCTCTCGTAAAGGACGGTGTCACTTTCTACTTCGTAGATAATGAGTACTACTTTAAGCGCGGTGCTCTCTACGGCCACTTCGACGACGGTGAGCGCTACGCCTATTTCTGCCGCGCCGTGCTGGAGATGATGGATAAGCTGAACTACTTCCCCGACATTCTCCACGCCAACGACTGGCAGTCTGCCCTCTCCGTGGTTTACCTGAAGACCGAGTTCGGCTTCCGTAAGAACGAATACGCCGCCATCAAGACGGTGTTCACCATCCACAACATCGAGTATCAGGGTCAATACGACTTCGCCATGCTCCAGGATGTTTTCGCCATCCGCCCCGAGTATTACACCCTCATGGCCTACGACGGATGCATCAACCTGGCCAAGGCCGCCGTGGAGTGCGCCGACCGCGTCACCACTGTCTCCCCCACCTACGCCCAGGAGATTATGACCCCCACCTACTCCCATCGCCTGCACTTCATCCTGGCCCGCCACAGCCGCAAGGTCAGCGGCATCCTCAACGGCATCGACCAGGTCTACTACAACCCCGCCGACGACAAGGAGATCCCCTTCTGCTTCTCCGCCCACGACATCGCAGGCAAGGACGACGACAAGCTGGCCTTCCAGCGTGAATACGGTCTCCCCGAGGACGTAGATGCCCCCATTATGGCCGTCATTTCCCGTTTGGCCGCCCACAAGGGTATCGACATCATTGCGGGTATGCTCCGCCACGTCATGGAAACCTATCCCCGCGCTCAGTTCGTGGTGTTGGGTACAGGTGAAGGTCAGTTCGAGAGCTACTTCCGTCAGCTGGAGCGTGACTTCCCCGAGCGCGTCCGCGCCTTCATTACTTACAACCGCGCCCTCTCCAAGAAGATCTACGCCGCCGCGGATATCTTCCTCATGCCCTCCCTCAGCGAACCCTGCGGCCTGTCCCAGATGATCGCCTGCCGCTACGGTGCCGTCCCCGTGGTCCGCGAGACCGGTGGTCTGTACGACTCCATCAAGCCCTTCTTCGAGGACTGCGAGGGAGCCCACGGCAACGGCTTCACCTTCGCCAACTACGAGGCCTCCGAGCTGGAAGAGAGAGTCTGCGCCGCTCTGGATCTCTACGAGAACCATCCCGAGAAGTTCGCCGCTCTCCGCTACCGCGCCCTGACTTCTGACTTCTCTTGGGATGCTTCCGCCGAGAAGTATATGGAGATGTATCAGAATATGTGATTTCCCACCGCTCCCTTGTCCCGGCAAGGGAGCGAAACCTTATGAAACAGTGAGGATGCTCTTATGAACCGACAGTCCCTTCCCCAAACACCAGAGATCAAACGGCAAGGTCTGCTTGTCAATCTGTCCCTGATCGCCTACGTGTGCCTGTTCATCGGCTTTTTGATGTGCTTCATTCCCAAGAGCCTTCCCTACGGGATCTATGCGAACGTAGTCGTACATCACAACGAAGTAATGACGACGGTATCATCCGACTCGAACGTCAATCGGTTTTATGCAGTCTCCCCCTCGGAGTATCACAGCAACCAAAGCCCTGACCTCGACGCTATGGATCAATTGAGCTCGTCGAACAACGGCGCCGCCGTCATCCATACCAGGCTCGACACGACCAAAACCACCGCCCTCATCAATCTCTCCTCCATCGACAGCACGGAAACCACCGCAGACGGCTATAAGATCGTCACCTTCGGTGGTCTGACGGACGGAGCAGAAACCGCCGCCGAGGGCAATAAGTATATCAGCTTCGGTACCATCGGCGGTATGTCCGGCAATGTCGAAACCGATGAAAACGGTAATAAGTACTACCAATTCGTCACCATTGATCCCAATGCCGAAACCGACGCCGAAGGCAACAAGGTTTCCGGCATAGGCAGTATACTCGATAGCAAAGCCGATGTCGCAGGCGATCAATTCGTCAGCTTCGGCACGACAACCGACATACGCGATGCGACGAATATCCAGGTATACATATCGTCGATCGGCGGTCTGGACTCATACGCACAGCTCATGCCGGTTTCCCCGACAACAAAACTCCAGTCATTTTTGTTCTCGAGACAAACCAGTCCCGTAGCGTATACACTTATTCAGCCCGATCTGTGCTTCGTCACGAGCTATGCCATCAGCCCGGTCTCTTCAACTCCCCTGTCCTATATCAATACAGCCATGCTCTTCCTGTCCGCCTTCATCCCCTGCATTCTACTGTTGCTGTACGTATGGAAGCTTCATGAGAATCTCCGTGGAAAGCTGCTCCTGCCCATAAGCTTTGGCGCGGTGGCCGTCTACTATGCATACGATTCAATCTGCATCATCGCGAACTTCTTCCAACACGGCAGATTTTACGCCAGCGAACTGCTGAACTTGCTTCTTCCTGTTGCCCTGGCAGTCTGTTACGTGATGATGACAATCCACAGCTGTACCGGCTCCGTCAGCAAGAAATGGCTGCTCATCACCGCAATCGCTTCCGCCCTGTTTTGCCTGGAAGCCTGTTTGGTATTCCCGAACTTGCTGTACAGAGCTCCAATCTGGATGAAAGTTATTTACGGTGCGAATATCCTGGGTCATATTCTGTTCTACGTTACCCTGCTCCTGCATGCCTTCTTCAACATGATCCCCCGGAAGGACGACACCCCCGAGGACAAGGAGCCCATCATTGAAAGTAAGAACATTGCCCCCGCACCCGAGCGCGCCTGACTCAAACAAAGAAACCTACCGATGTGAAAATCGGTAGGTTTCTTTGTGAGTGGGACGGTGGAAGCAAGCCCTCGCCCTACAAGGTGTGGTCCAGGGGAAAAGCAGGGTGGCAAATTGCACAATGCTTCCCTGCCGAGGAAACAGGCAAAAAACGGGCATCAAAAAACACGCGAAATCGGGGCAAAAACCGCCGAAATCGCGTGTTTTTTTGCGGGTCAAATGGCGGTCAAGCCGTCATTTGGCAGGTGTTGTGCAGAATGACGAAGAGGTTTTATCCGCCGTATTCGGTCTCCGCCATGGCACGGGCACGGGCAAGCGCTTCGACGTAGCGGGGGTCGTCCTTGACGCCGTCAAACCACGGCCATTGGGTCAGAGCCGTTTGAATGTCCCCCTTGAGTTGCCAGAACAGCCACAGGTAGGGTGTCCAGACCGTATGCCCATCGGCAAAGCTGATATTCACAATATAATCGCTTCCGCTCTTGTTGACGTACACCTCCCCGAAGGCATCGGGGTTCCCTACCGTCATCAGCTTCCCTGCCGGGATCCGGTTCCAACGCTCGTACAGAGCAAAAGTCTGCTCCAACAGCGCAAAGCCCTCGTCGGTTTTTCCGCTGCCGATCAAGGCTCCGGCGGCCTTCAGAGAGAACTCGGCGTAGCACCCGCACCAGGCCTCGGGAATGCCGTTTTCGTGGGTGCCGTCAACGTCAAACTGCTCGATGAGCCGCATCTTGTGCAGCTCCCACGCTACGGTACGCTCGGGCTCGGTGAAGGCGGGCTCGCGGTTGGAACCATAGTACATCATACTGTTGCGGCCAAGGTACTGCATGAAAATGAGCAGATTGGTGGCGTTGCGCTCGCGGCGGTATTCATTCAAACGGCGCTGGAGCAAAAAACGCTCCTCCCGCAGTTCTCCGATGGCAATGGCCTCCTGCCAGTTCAGCTCGCTCTTGCTGATCTGATCGTCCAAATCGCTGTCGCTGGCGGCATAGCAGACGCGGTGGAGGGAGTCTCTGCGGTACTCCTCCTCGGTGCATCCGCTCATGATCTTGGCGTGTATTTCGAAAAGCAATTGCAGGTTCTCCTCGAGCACGTCCATATTATTGACAATGGCTTCGCTCAGGCGGTGCATCACCTCGAAATTCTGGGGATATTTCGTATAATATTCCTTGGCCAGTTTCAGTTTCTTTTGCCAGCCCTCCTTGGAGAACGGGATGCTCCACCACGTTCTCTCAAAGCTGTCTGCGTCCTCCTGTCGCGTGGCTTCATCGTTCCCGATCAGTTCGTCCACCGAAATTTGAAAGAAGTTCGCGATCTTGGGCAAAAGGGTAATGTCGGGGTATCCGTCTCCGCGCTCCCACTTACTGACGGACTGGGGGGAAATTTGGATGGCTTGCGCCAACTGCTCCTGGGTCAAGCCCTTTTCCAGACGCTTCCCACGGATGCGTTTTGCAAATAGCAGTTCCATATTGATTGTCTCCTTATAATTTGATAAACGGATACAGTGGCCTCTGTCCGCTATTATGATACCATACATTCTTTCGACCGTCAATAACCGCGCGCGACAGAAAAAACCTACTGACGGTAGATTTTTTCTACTGTGAAGTTTGGCAATACCATCCTTGGGCGAAAAGATCAGTCACAGTTCGGATACCTTTCAAATTTGGGTTTATCGAACTGTTCTTTCTCTGTACTTTTCTGCCAGTAGCGGCAGAAAAGTACCAAAAGAACGCCACCAAAGGGCTGGGCGCCCTCTGGACACCCGTTTTCCCTATATGGGTCTGTTTGACAGAGGATATACACGGCGAGGGATTCGAAAAGCGCTCCGCAAAAGCCTGCGGAGACGCTTTTCTCACGCCCCGCCAAACTCAACCCCAAGCAGATGCGCGGCCATAGTTGCGGTTGCCGCGAGTTTGCCCCACAGGGCAAAGCCTGCTATCCGTCAAACACCCTGCCTGCCGGCAGAGAAAAAGGGCGTGCTCCGCGCGGACGGCGCTCCGCCGTCCGCGCGGGTTATCGAGTCTTGG
>JAZRIF010000125.1:0-7871 GCA_045645165.1 Eubacteriales bacterium | reverse complement strand
GGGGAGTCTGACCGTCCAACCCTCAGCGATCTGGAGGACAGGGCCGAGACCCTTGACGAGATTGAGACGGATCATGGTGCAGGGCATTTCGGTACGGGTGGTGAAGTGGCTGGAGAAGCCGCCGCCGCGGAAGTTGTCCAGCCCCGCCTCGCACCACACGGTGGCGGCGGTCATCTTCTCGATATCCTCATCGGTGACCTCCCACCAGCGCTTCATGATGGAGTTGCCCTCCTCATCGGTGCATTCACCGCAGGCGTCCAGACAGGCGGCACCCGAATTGAGTAGGTGGATGATACCGTCGGATTCGGCGGCCTTCCCTTCCAGCTTGTAGCCTGTGACCCGCTCGGTGGCATCGCCCGACCAGTAGGTGCGGACGTCGGCGAAGATCTGGGCGCGGTGAGTCAGCAGGCGCATCATGAGCATGCCCATGCCGTTGAGAATGTCGTTCTCGGTGGCGAGGGTGTAGGGCTCGCGGGCACCCTGATAGTCAAAGGTAGAGGACAGGAGCGCCTCGGGGTAGTCGCAGTTGGGCCAGTGATCCGTCCACTGTCTCTGTCCCTGGAAGCCGCCCGCGATGGCGTTGTGGCCGACCTTTTCCTCCTCAAAGGCATCGGGGAGGTTTTCGTTGCCCGCCATGAGATCCTTGATGATGCAGTACATCTTGACGGTGAACTCCCACTGCTTCTCCTTCTCGGCGTCGGTGAACTTGATCTTGCGCTCCTCCCCGAGGAACTGCACCGACTCGGGGTTATCGTCCCGACCCTCCTTGCAGTGGGCTTTGGTCCATGCCAGAGCCTTCTGATACTCCTCCTCATTGTAGATGCCCTCCTCCATGCGGCGAAGGATCTCCACCTCATCCACAGACTCGACACGCATGCCGAAGTACTCCTCCATCATATCCTGATCCATGATGGAGCCGGCGATGCCCATGCACTGGGAGCCGATCTGCAGGTAGGACTTGCCCTTCATGGTGGCCACCGCCAGGGCGGCGCGGCCGAAGCGGAGAAGCTTTTCCTTCACGTCCTCGGGAATCTCCGTGATCTGATCACGATCCTGCACCTCGTGGCCGTAGATGCCGAAGGCGGGGAGACCCTTCTGGGCATGGCCTGCCAGCACGGCGGCGAGGTAGACAGCGCCGGGACGCTCGGTGCCGTTGAAGCCCCAAACGCCCTTGATGGTGTGGGGATCCATGTCCATGGTTTCCGAGCCGTAGCACCAGCAGGGGGTTACGGACAGGGTGATGTCCACGCCCTCGCGGCGGAACTTGTCGGCGCAGGCGGCGGTCTCGGGGACGCGGCCGATGCAGGTGTCGGCCATGACCACCTTCACGGGCTCGCCGTTGGAATAGTACAGATTGTCCTCAAAGAGCTTTTTCGCAGCCTCGGCCATAGCCCAGACCTGGGGCTCCAGAGACTCGCGGAGCTGCATGGGTCCGCGGCGGCCGTCCACGATGGGGCGGATACCGATGACGGGGTACTGACCGATGTAACGGTTGGTTGCCATATATTTTTTCCTCCGTTTAAAAATGTTTTTGATTCTTCTCACCGCAGAGTGCAAATGCCAAGCGGAATGCGTGGGGACGAAGCTCATACTGCTCCTCTGGGTTGGGGCCACAGGAGTGACTGCCCAGCCCACGCATCTTGTAGTCGATGTACAGGTACTTCTCGGGAGTACGGACAAGCTCGTTTCTGTGGCGGGCATTCTCCAGATTCGAAAGAGTGAAGTCGTGGCAGGAGAAGTCGAACTTGTCTGCGCCCACCACGGTAAAGACCTTATCCTCGCCCGTGACCGACACGAAGCGGGTCTCAGTGCGGGTACCGCACTCCTGGGGCACGTCATAGCGGAAGTTCATGTCCCCTATAGTCCCGTACCCGAGTGGACGCCGTGGGTCTCGATGTCGCCCTCATCCATGACGTAGATGCCCAGCTCGGAGACCATTTCGTATTATATCATATCTTTTGTAAAAACACAAGTATTTGACATAAAGTTATATATTTTTTTGCCATAATTTGTTCATCATCAATCGTGTTTATCAAAGGACTCCATCAACTTTTCCAGCATACGCTGACCGACGCGCGTATTTCCCTTCAGATCTGAAGCTATCTCAGACCGCGTAGAATACAATCCGGTATAAACCAAATTTGCAACACCATAATCGCAGAAATAGGCCAAATCCCCGGGATCAACAAGATCGACAGTATGCTGCACTCGCCTAATTGCCCGTTTGTTCTGTTCGTTGGCACCAAGAAATTGGTCAAGCGCAAGGAATTTGAACAATACATCCGTCAGAAACTCGTTATGTGACAGTCAAAAAATTTACAAATTTCTATGAAAAAGTTTCTGCTAATACCTTGAGAAAAAAAGCATTCTATGCTATAATTATATAGTTATAGTGTGCTCTTTCTCTCTCTGCGAGAAAGGAGTTCATCAATGGAAAAAAATCTCAAAGGGAAAGAGCGCGATTTGGTTTTCATGAACTGGCGCACCGGAGAGCCTGCTAAAAACAGTCCTTATGGATCAAGCTGTCAAGCAGTTTCAGCTTAACGGTATTTATGAATGAATCCCAATGTTATTCCATGCGTAAATGGCGTAGAAATGGCGTAACAGCCAAAATACCAAAACGAGAAAACCATTGTCATATAAGAAAAATTTGAAGGAGAATACACACAAATGAAATTAGGTATCGTCGGACTCCCTAACGTAGGCAAGTCCACCCTCTTCAACGCCCTGACCAACGCGGGCGCCGAATCCGCCAACTACCCCTTCTGCACCATCGAGCCCAACGTGGGCGTGGTGGCCGTGCCCGATCCCCGCATGGACAAGCTGGCCGAGATGCACAACCCCGAAAAGTACACCCCCGCCGTCATTGAGTTCGTGGACATCGCCGGTCTGGTACGCGGTGCCTCCCAGGGCGAGGGTCTGGGCAACAAGTTCCTCTCTCACATCCGCGAGGTGGACGCCATTCTGCACGTGGTTCGTTGCTTTGAGGACTCCAACATCGTCCACGTGGACGGCAAGGTAGATCCCCTCCGCGACGTGGAGACCATCAACATGGAGCTGGTGCTGGCCGACATGGAGATCATGGAGCGTAAGCTCAACCACGCCCGCAAGATCCTCAAGGGTGACAAGACCGTAGCCGGTGATATCGCGGTCTACGAGCGGGTCATGAAGGCGCTGGAGGACGGTCAGTCCGCCCGCACCGTAGAGCTGTCCGAGGACGAGCGCGAGCTGTTCCACGACACCCCCCTCATCACCATGAAGCCCGTGATCTACGTGGCCAACGTCTCCGAGGAGGAGGCCAACGGTGACGTCAGCGGCAACGAGAGCTTTGCCAAACTGCAGGAGTTCGCCAACGGTGAGCACGCCGCCGTCATGCCCATCTGCGCCCAGATCGAGGCCGAGATCGCCCAGCTGGACGGTGAGGACAAGGAGATGTTCCTCTCCGACATGGGCATCGAGGAGCCCGGCCTCGACCGTCTCATCCGCGCCAGCTACGCCCTTCTGGGTCTCATCAGCTACCTGACCGCAGGCCCCAAGGAGGTTCGCGCCTGGACCATCGTCAAGGGCACCAAGGCGCCCCAGGCCGCGGGTAAGATCCACTCCGACTTTGAGCGAGGCTTCATCCGCGCCGAGGTCATCGCCTACGACGATCTCATGCGTCTCGGCTCCATGAACGCCGCCAAGGAGGCGGGTCTGGTACGCTCCGAGGGCAAGGAGTACGTCATGAAGGACGGCGACATCGTGCTGTTCCGCTTCAACGTCTGATCTGACCTGCAAAGGAGGATGTTCCCATGAAGCTGGCCACCACCACGGGAGATTTCAACAGCTACACGGGCTCGCAGATCGAGTCCCTCCGCCTCATCCGCGAGGCGGGATTCCGCTATGCCGATTACTCCTTCGGCCATGATCATTCCACCCACACAGGCGTGTACGCCGAGGATCATGAGGCGTATTTTGAGCGGGTGAAGCTGGCTTCCGCTGATCTGGGCATCCGCTTGGTACAGGCGCACTCTCCCATGGGCACACCGCTGAACGACCCCGATGGGCAGTTTTTAGCCGACACCATCCGCTGTGTGGATGCCTGCGGCGCATGGGCTATCCCCAATCTGGTGGTGCATTCGGGCTACACCCCCGGTTTGACCAAAGAGGAAACCTTTGAGGCCAACAAGCACTTCTTCCTCCCCATTCTGGAACGTGCTGAGAAGTACGGCACGAATATTCTGGTGGAGAACTTCAACAGAATGTGCATCGAGGGGCTTTACTGGATCGACAACGCCACCGATCTGCTTCGGATGATCGAATCCGTGAATCATCCCCTATTCCACGCCGTCTGGGATGCGGGTCACGCCAATATGCAGGAAATGCCCCAGGATGCCGAGCTGAGGCTTCTGGGCAGTCACGTCCGCGCCCTGCACATTCAGGACAACTGCGGCGACACCGATTCTCACCTGCTTCCCTTCCTCGGCACCATGAATCTGGATGCCGTCATGCACGGGCTTTCGGACATCGGTTACAACGGCTACTTCACCTTCGAGGTGGGCGGGATCTTCAAATCCCCCCGTGAACGCCGTCCCTACCCCGCCGACGAGCGGCTTTTGAAAGCCCCCCTATCCCTCAAATGTGCCGCAGAAGCCTACCTCTACGAGCTGGGAAAATGTGTGCTGGAGACCTACGGATGCTTTGAGGAATGATCCGACCATAGATATTTCCTACCCTACATCATCAAAAAGGATATAGAAACCATGAGAATGCGTAAAAAGAAGCACGGCGCCGAGCGCATCGCCGCCTGTGCCGAGCTGTTGATTGAGGATACTTCCCTGCTTGCCACTCTGGGCGAGGAGGGCAACCCCATTTTCGCTGAAAACCGTCCCATCCACATGGAGATCGGTTGCGGCAAGGGTAATTTCGCGGTGGGTATGGCCGCCGCTCATCCCGAGTGGAACTTCATCGCCATGGAGCGGGTTGCTGACGTGGCCTGCTGCGCTTTGGAAAAGGCCAAAGCTTGCGCGGAGGAGCGTCCCGGGGACAACCTGCGGGTTTTGATCGGCAACGCCGAGCATCTGGGCGAGTGGGTGCGCCCCCACAGCGTCTCCCGCATCTACCTGAATTTCTCGGATCCCTGGCCCAAGAAGGGCTACGCCAAGCGCAGACTGACCCACAGAGGCTTCCTGGCTCTCTATAAGGAAGCCTTGGTCGAGGGCGGCGAGCTGTACCTCAAGACCGACAACGAGGGTCTGTTCGATTTCAGTCTGGAGGAGTTTGAGGCCATGGGGCTGACCATCCTGTTCTCCTCCCGTGACTTCCACAAGACCCCCGAGGCCGAGGGCAACATCATGACCGAGTACGAGGCCAATTTCTCATCTCAGGGCATGCCCATCTACTGTGCAAGAGTCAAGTTCTGATCAAACATACGAGATACCAGATATGCCGCGGAACGCCGTATCTCGTGTCTCGTATTTTTGCAAATTGCAGTTTGGTGGGGAGTTTCCTCGTTCTCGAGCGAAGCGATGCCGAGCTTGCTCGGCGACCTTCCCCTTTGGGGAAGGGGGACCATCCTCAGGATGTTCCACCATCCTGAGGATGGTGGATGAGGTAAAAATCGTTGGCAGGCAATGCGTTTTTGGTCAAGCCTCACCCACCGCTCCGCGGTCCCCCCTCCCCAAAGGGGAGGGTCTACGATAGTCGGTGCCAACCCAGCGACAAACCCAAATTTGAAACAAACAAGGAGGCTCCCATGTACTATCTCTACGTTCCCTACCACGGCACCGAATCTCGCCTTCCCGAGAGCTATGCCGATCTGACCGCCGCCAAAGCCGCCGCGGATGAAAAAGCCGTCTACGGCTACTGTGTCTGCGACGAAAACGGCGACAAGATCTACTCCCCCGTGGGCTCCTTCGTGGCGTCCCACATCCTGCACCACGCCAAGGTTGTGGCCGACCATATGCGGATCCACGGCTACAAGTACGGTGATGCGGACAAGAATCCCGCCCTGGACAAGGAATCCGAGTGCCCCGAAAAGCTGGTCTCCTGCGACCGCTTCTGCGGATGGGTGCTGTACGAGGCGGGCTACACCGCGCACCAGCCCGTGACCAAGGGGCTTCCCCTCCACTTCCCGCCCACCCTGCAGGGATTTTTGGAGTTGAGCGGTTTTATTCGCATCGAGAACCCCGACGAGGTGCGCCCCGGCGACCTCATCTTTGAGGGGGATTCCCACTACATGGCACCCGCTCTCCCCGAGCAGTACCGCGACAACCCTCGCCACGTCTTCATCAATGCGGGGCCTGCGGAGAACGGTCTCTACTACCGCTACGACGCGGGATCGGATATGCGGATCCAGTCGGTTCAGCCCATGATCGAGCAGATTTTCAAGCCCGAGCAAGGCAGACCCTTCCGCTTCGCCTACCGCGCACCCGAAATACTCCCGCGGGATGACGTCGTGACGGCTCACGAGCTTTGCACCTATCACCGCGAGGCACTGAAGAATGCCGACAAATGCGGTTGCTTCTACTGTGGTAGCATCTATGATCCCAAAGAGATCAAGGTTTGGATCGACGGAAAACAGACCGCTCTGTGCGCCCGTTGCGGCATTGACTCGGTGATCCCCGAGACCGAGAAATACCCCCTCACCACCGCATTTTTGCAGAAAATGCATGATTATTGGTTTTGAAACCGTACAATAGACCGATACGGGCGTTCACAGAATGCCCCTACAATGAAATATAATGAGTACAAGGAGGCTACCATGAGCAAGTCCAAGGTTTATTTTTCTTCTGAAATCACCCCCGAAAAGGTACTGGAAATGTACGAGCTGCTGGGCGTGACCCTCCCCGGAAACGTGGCCATCAAGGTTCACTCGGGCGAGCGCGGCAACCAGAATTTCATTCGCCCCGACTTCTGGCGTCCCGTCATTGAGCGCGTGGGCGGCACCGTGGTGGAGTGCAACACCGCTTACGACGGCGCCCGCAACACCACCGAGCGCCACATGGGTCTGTTCCGCGACCACGGCTGGATGGACTACTACAAGGTCGATCTGCTGGACGCCGAGGGTCCCGATCTGGTGCTTCCCATCCCGAACGGCAAGGTCATCAAGGAGAATTACGTGGGCAAGGATATTGAGAACTACGACTCCATGCTGGTGCTGTCCCACTTCAAGGGGCATCCCATGGGCGGCTTTGGCGGTGCCTTGAAGCAGCTCTCCATCGGCTTGGCCTCTTCTTACGGCAAGGCCTACATCCACGGTGCGGGAGTTCCCGAGAACTTCTGGACGGCCGAGCGCAACCTGTTCCTGGAGTCCATGGCCGACGCCGCCGCTTCGGTGGTGGAGTTCTTCAAGGGTCAGATCGTGTACGTCAACGTCATGAAGAATATGTCGGTGGACTGCGACTGCTGTGCCGTAGCCGAGGATCCCTGCATCGCGGATATCGGCATTCTGGTCTCCACCGACCCCATCGCCATCGACCAGGCCTGCGTGGATCTGGTGTACGCCTGCTCCGACGAGGGCAAGCCTCACCTCATCGAGCGCATCGAGTCCCGCAACGGTATCCACACCGTGGAGGCCGCGGCAGAGCTTGGGTTCGGGTCGAGGGAGTATGAGTTGATTCGGGTGTAAGATTGGGCATCTACCCTCAATTACGAAAAAGAGGCTGCTTCGGCGGCCTCTTTTTTGGGGGGCAAAAGAGGATTCATATATTTGGGTTTTCAGGAGAGCGAGAGAGCGCCTGGGGAAAAACTTCTTAAAAGAAGTTTTTCCCCAGACCCCTTTTCAAGAACTTTCAAAAAAAATATTGATAAATAACCCTTTTTGAAAGTTTTTGAGATTCCAAAGAACTTTTTTCAAAAAGTTCTTTGGTGGGGGTCGAGGGGGCAAAGCC
>JAZRIF010000124.1:0-10163 GCA_045645165.1 Eubacteriales bacterium | reverse complement strand
TGCCAGTGGCTCATGAACATCTGCAACAACCGCATCACCTTCGGCGTGGTGCGCCGTCTGCGTTACGATGCCTTTGAGCGCATCCAGTCCCTCCCCCTGTCCTACCTGGACAAGCGCACCGTGGGCGACACGGTCAGCCGTGTCATTGCGGATGCCGACCAGTTCACCGACGGATTGCTCATGGGCTTTTCCCAGTTCTTCACGGGGATTCTGACCATTCTGGGCACTCTGTGCTTCATGCTGACGCTGAACCTGCCCATGACGATCTGGGTGGTGGTGGCCACCCCCCTGTCCCTGTTCGTGGCCTCCTTCATCGCCAAACGCACCCATAACCTGTTCAAGAAGCAAGCCGAAATCCGCGCCGAGCAGACTTCCCTCATCGACGAGATGCTGGGCTCTCACAAGACCGTGGTGGCCTTCTCCCACGAGGACGAGGCGCTCCGTGACTTCGACGGGATCAATAACCGCCTGGAAACGGTTTCCCGCAAGGCCGTGTTCTTCTCCTCCCTGGTCAACCCCTCCACCCGCTTCGTCAACAACCTTGTGTACGCAGGCGTGGCCCTCATCGGCGCGCTGATCTGTCTCGCCGCGGGAGATCGCGAGGGTGCTTTGACGGTGGGCGGCCTGTCGGCCTTCCTCACCTACGCAGGGCAGTACACCAAGCCCTTCAACGAAATCTCAGGGGTTATCACCGAGCTTCAGAACGCCACGGCCTGCGCCGCGCGGCTCTTTGAACTCATCGAAGCCGACACCGAGATCCCCGACGCCGAGGACGCCGTGGTTCTCACGGATCCCGACGGCCGCGTAGAGCTTTCCGACGTGGCATTCTCCTATACCCCCGACAAGCCCCTCATCCGCGACCTGAATCTGTTCCTGAAAAACGGCCAGCGGGTGGCCATCGTCGGCCCCACGGGCTGCGGTAAGACCACCGTCATCAACCTGCTCATGCGATTCTATGACGTAAACGAGGGTAGCATCGCCGTCAGCGGCACCGACATTCGGAATATGACACGTCATTCCTTGCGGGAAAGCTACGGCATGGTGCTGCAGGAGACCTGGCTTCCCGCAGGCACGGTGCGGGATTGCATCGCCTATGGCAAGCCCGATGCCACCGACGAGGAAGGGGTCGCCGCCGCCAAGTCCGCCCACGCCCACAGCTTCATCCGCAGACTCCCCGCCGGCTACAATACCGTCCTGGGCGAGGACGGCGGCAGTCTCTCTCAGGGACAGAAGCAGCTCCTCTGCATCGCCCGCATTTTCCTCTGCCTGCCTCCCATGCTGATTCTGGACGAGGCTACCTCCTCCATCGATACCCGCACCGAGCTGAAAATTCAAAACGCCTTTGCCACCCTCATGAAAGGCCGCACCTCCTTCATCGTCGCCCACCGCCTCTCCACCATCAAGGAGGCTGACGTGATCCTGGTCATGAAGGACGGCCGCATCATCGAGCAGGGCGACCACAAGACCCTGCTGGGGAACGGCGGCTTCTACGCCGAGCTGTATAACAGTCAGTTCGAGGCATAATCAAGCATAAATAAAGATCCACAGCCTCCGCAAGGAGACTGTGGATCTTTTCTATGGTGAAGATTTTAGTTCTTAGTGTCCAAGTTGCCAAGCTCGCTGTTCTTGGCCTTCTTCTTGCGAGCCTCACTCACCACCATACCGGACAGCGCCGCCAGGGCGATGACGTTGGGGATGACCATGAGGTTGTTGAACATATCGGTCAGCTCCCAGACCAGGTCGTTGGAGAGCAGAGAGCCCAGGAAGATGAACACGATGGCCAGCACCGAGTACACGGGAACGGCCTTCTTACCGAACAGGTAGGTAATGTTGATCTTACCGAACAGGTTCCAGCCGATGATGGTGGTGAAAGCAAAGAACATCAGGCAGAGGGCTACGAAAAGGTAACCTACGGTATCACCCATGACCGCGGAGAAGGCAAGCTGAGCCATATTGGCCTTGTTGATGCCCTCAGCCGCACCTTCGGCGGCGGTGGCAGACAACGGGCCGTTCCCTGCGTACAGGGTAGAAATGACAACCAGAGCAGTCATAGTCAGCACGATGAAGGTGTCGATGAACACACCGATCATGGCGACCACGCCCTGATCGTGGGGGGTCTTGACGTTGGCCTGTGCGTGGGCGTGGGGGGTAGAACCCATACCAGCCTCATTGGAGAACAGACCGCGCTTGGCACCCTGGCTGATGGCGGTCTTGAGGGCGTAGCCCAGTCCGCCGCCGATGAGAGCCTGAGGCATAAAGGCATACTTGAAGATCATACCGAAGGTCTCGGGGATGTACTGAATGCGGAAGCCGAGGATGACCAGACCGCCCACGAGGTAGAGAACGGCCATGATCGGTACGATCTTCTCAGCCACGGCAGCGATGCGCTGAACGCCGCCGAGGAAAATGATAGCGGAAACGGCGGCCAAAACAAGACCGATGATCCAAGGTGCGATACCCAGCGCCTCACCCATGGTGGAGCCGATGGAGTTGGACTGCACCATCGCGCCCATGAAGCCCAGAGCCAGGGTAATGGCCACGGCGAAGAAGCCCGCCAGGATCTTACCGAAGGTGCCCTTGAAAGCGGTGCGGATGTAGTACACGGGACCTCCCTGAACGGTACCGTCGGCCTGCACTACGCGGGTCTTTTGAGCCAGAACTGCCTCGGCGTAGATGGTGGCCATGCCGAAGAAGGCGATGATCCACATCCAGAAGATGGCGCCGGGGCCGCCGACAAGGATAGCGCCGCAAGCGCCCACGATATTACCCGTACCGACCTGAGCCGCAATGGCGGTGGCCAGCGCCTGGAAGGAGCTGAGTCCGCTCTTCTGCTTGCCGCCCTTGAGGGAGATGTTACCGAACACCTTCTTCATGCCCTCGCCGAAGCAGCGAACCTGCACGAAGCGGGTGCGGACGGTGTAGAAAAGTCCGATTCCGACCAACAGGAAAAGCAGAATGTAGTCGGATAGGTACGCGTTGATGGTTTGTACGGCTTTCAAAGCCGCATCGAGAAATGCCTGCATGGTATTTCCTCCTCAAAAATGAAATAAAAAACGCTGCCGAACCACGGCAGCTCTGAAATAGGATGCAGACACAATATCACATTGTTTGCCTGCTCTGTCCTTTTGCCTGAGAGATTCAGCGGCTACTTGCACAGCCACCTTGCACCTTCGGCACCCATTTAAGGGATTCTCCAGAGCTCCTCCGCCGGCGGTCTCACGGGGATTCCGACGGCATCACGGGGAACGATGGGGGTATTATAGCATAAAACTCACGGTTTGTCAATAGAAATTTCGACTTTTTGCAAGATTCGCTACAAGATCTTGCATTTTTCTCGGATTTATGCTATACTTTTCTCAGAAAATTTGGCAAACGGCGGCACATTTGCCCCCGCCACGTTGTGTATAAGGATAAAGGGACATGACAATCCCCGAGAAAGGAGGTCAACCATGATCCTCAACGACCACGAGATCGTCGCGCTGTACCATGCCCGCGACGAGCAGGCCATCGAAATCTCCCAGCGGCAGTATGGGAAGTACTGCCACACGGTCTCCATGAACATTTTGAACAGCCACCATGATGCCGAGGAATGCGTCAACGACACCTGGGTGGCGGCGTGGAACTCCATGCCCCCCAAGCGTCCCCAAAACCTCTGCGCCTATCTCGGCAAGCTGGTGCGTAACATCTCCATCAACCGTCTCAAAGCCCTCCGCCGAGAGAAACGGGATGCTTCCCTTACCATCGCATTTGAGGAGCTGGAGGACATCATCCCCGCTCCCGACGAGACCGAAAGCGCGGTTATTTGCGGCTGGCTGGACGAATACCTGGGCACCCTGTCCCAGCTTGACCGTCAGCTGTTCGTGGGGCGATACTGGTACAATCACAGCGTTAAGGAGTTAGCGCGGCATTACGGCATGACCGCCAACGCCGCCACCAAGCGCATCACCCGCACCCGCGAGGGATTGCGGGCATACTTGATCGAAAGGGGGTACACACCGTGAGAGGCGAAGTATTGTTTGAGAAAATGACGGGCATTTCCGAGGAATACATAACCGAGGCAGCTCTGGTGCCCGCCCTGGGAGCATCCCCTGCCGAGAAGCCTGAGGGCCGCTTTGCCGCCCTGTCCCGCGCCCTCAACAGCGGCTGGGGGGTGGCCTGTATCTGCTTCATCGTGGCCATCGCCGCCGTGGTAGGCATGGTGGCTTGGGGGCGGATGGGCGAGCCTGTCGGGCCGGGGAGTGATCCTTCGGTGCGGTTTGCCTTTTCCTATGAGATGACCGCCAACGACGGCTCGGCATGGAGCGGCATGGCACTCCCCGGGGATGTGGTGAACGTGAGCACCACGGTCGTCAATCACGGAAAGCCCTTTTCCACCTATGACTTTTTCGCCCACGCCCGCTTCGTTCTGCAGGAGGACGAGTCGGTTGTAATCGAGGGACACTATCCCGTAGTAGACACCAACAAGCATACAGTGGAAAACGGCGGTACGGGCAGCCGCGCCTTCCATTTCCACATTTCCGAAAACGCCACCCCCGGGGTATACGATCTGGTTCTGTCCTATGACGGCGAGAAACAGGTGTTTGGCGGAGCTTTGACGGTGGGGGAGGCCGAGCCCCCCGTCGATACCACCGATCATCCCTTCTCCTTCGGCTACATGCCCTTCGGAGGGGATCCCTCGGTAGGTTCTACCCTCACCCTTGAGGCATGGGTGATCAACGAGGGTGAGCCCTTCTCCTATGTCGGAGATCCCTATTCCTTCCATCCTACCGCCACGCTGTATCATCGAATATCCGGCTATACCATCATCGGATATCCGCCTCCCACAGGAATGGAACCGAGGCCCTGCGAAGTTCTCACAGGGCAAAAAGGAGCAAGCTCTTATGATTTCCGCATTCCCACCGACGCTCCTACGGGCGAATATGATCTGGTGCTATCCTACGGCGGGGCAGTGCGAAGCTATGCAGAGGCGATCAACGTTGTGGGTCCCTCTGTGTACGCCGGCGAGTTCTCTTTCGGTTACCAGCCCTTGTCCCTCGATGGCTTTGTGTTCCCGGGCTTTCAACTCACCATCGATACGTGGATCATCAACGACGGAGAGGCCTTCACCTTTGTGGGAGCATCAAACGGATTCGCCCCCGAGGCCGCGCTTGTTCACATGGGAAACGGGTACCGCATCGAAAGCCCCATACCGGTTACCGGTGATTGGGTCATGTTTACAGTCCATCCACAGCAAAAAGGAACACGTGCCCAAATCTTCCGTATCCCCGCCGATGCCCCTACGGGTGACTATGCCCTGGAGCTGTCCTACGGGGGAAAAAGTGCGACGTTTGAGAATGTGCTGACGGTGGCGGAGCAGCCGTAAATTTCAAAAGCAAAAACCCGCAGGGACTTCAATCCCTGCGGGTTCTCTTTATGCCATACACAGTCCATGTCCTGTAGGGGCGCATTCCATATGCGCCCGCACATTGCGGATATGGTGAACGGGCGGATATAGAATCCGCCCCTACACAAAATTTACTGCCCGTAGGTTCCATCCGCCATAGCTCTCACCTTGGCGAACAGTTCCCTCTCCTTGGCGTCCCACGAATCAGGATCCCCCTCGTGCTTGACCGAGGTTTCCAGAGACACACAGCCCTCGAAATTGATCTCATGGAGAGCTTTCGTGAAGTCCACCCAATCGATCACGCCCTCGCCGGGGCGCCAATGGCGGTCGCCGTGGCCATCGTTGTCGTGGACGTGGAGGGTGGCCAGATACTCCTTGCCGATGGCGCGGACGGCGTCGGCGGGGGAGTCGCCGTAGACGGCGGCGTGACCCGTGTCGAGGCACATCTTCATGGTGGGGGTGTTCATGAGTTTCACGAACTCAAAGGTCTCGTTCCAGCGGGACAGGGGCAGAGAGGTGAAGGGCAGGTTCTCAAAGCAGATGACAACGCCCACGTCCTCGGCCACCTTACAGAGGCGGGAGAAGTGATCCACGTTCATTTCCCACAGCTTTTCCTTGTGAGCAGGATTGTTCTCGCCAAAGGGCATAATGCAATGGATAACGAAGTAGGGCGCGCCCAGAAGGGCGGCGCCGCGCACCCCCTTTTCCATGGCGGCGTAGCGCTCTGCGCGGTCGTAAGCCGAGAAATCCTGGGCGGGCCAGCGCCATGCGCCGTGGGTCTGGTTGACGAACAGGCCGTTTGCCTCGATGATCTCCCGCTCCCGTTTCAAGGTAGCGGCGAATTCCTCCTCGGAAACGTGAAAGATCTTGTTCTCTGTGTGGCAGAGACCGCCGTAATCCAGGGCGTCGTAGCCCTGGGCTTTCATGCGCTTGAGTCCTTCCTCAAAGCCGTAGGTGTGCAGATAGGAGGAGAATTCAATACCGGTCTTCATCATAGAATTTGTCTCCTTTCGGGGAGAATATAGGGAGTTGGCGGGAATTACTTGGCTACGTATACAATGCCCGAAACGGTACCGTCACGGAAGACGACCTGCAGCTTGGTATTCCCCTCGGTGTAGACCAGATTGTCGCCCACAGACTCAGCGGTGAATTTCTTCATAGCCTTCTCGGCGTCAGCACGGCTCATGCCAATGTAGACACCCTGGGGAGTTTGGACGGAGTCGTCGGTCAGCTCGATCTTGCAGATGATCTGGCCGTTCTTGGCGGGGGTGGTGGATACGCGGTAGCCGCTGTAGCTGTAGATGTAATCCTTGCCCTGGAAGCCGCCGCAGGAGGCGGAGCTGTTCTGGGTGCTCCATTTGCCCAGTTTGTTGATGGTATCGTCAGCATCGGCGCCAATGACGACATCGACGTTGTTCTTGGCCTTGAAATACAGCCCGGAATCCGAGCCGCCGCCGCAAGCGGCGAAGCAAAGAGTGAGAGCCAGAGCGGCCAGAATGCAGGCTAGGGTACGGATAAGAGTGGTTTTAACGTTTTTCATGATGGTTGTTTCCTTTCTTTTGTTGGATTAGGGGGTGTTATTTGCTTGTTCCATTTGCGCCTTGCGGGCGTAGTAGGCATCGACTCGCTTCTCCCATACGGCAGAGGCGTGGCTGTTGACCCGTCCATCGGGTATTTCGTGGGTGTCGCGGAGGATCTTGCCGAAATAGCGGGAAAGCTTTTCCGCGCCGTAGACGTTGAGGTGCGCCCCTTCGTCGTAGGTGTCGGTGGTCATGTCCAGACCCATCTCATCGGCCTTGGAAATGAAGTTGTAGTAGGCCAGGCTATGCTCGGCGGCGTACGTATTGATCTGCGCATCCCACTCGTCGTACCAATGGTAGCGCCAGAAGTTGGTGGGGGCTTTGATCAGGATGAGTTCGATCCCCTTTTCGGCGCACAGCTCACGCATACGATCGAGATACTCCATGGCCGTGGCGGGAAGATCAGGATCCAGCAGCGGCGTAGGTGTGAATTCGCTGTTCGGGTCGACGGGCTTGATTCCCGTCTGCATAAGGTAGCCGCTGTCCGAGACAGTGGGCTTATCTCCCCATGCGTAGGTGAAATCCTCGGCGGTCAGCTCGCTCCATCGGCTGTGGAAGCGAAGGAAGGGGAATACGTAGCTGAGGAAGTCTTCTTCCTCGGTCATGGAGGCTTTGATGGCCTCGGCTTTTACGCTTGACCATTCCATGCCATCCAGCGCCATGCGGTTGTATGCCTCCTTCTGAGGCTCGCCGTAACACAGGGCGTAGACGTTGAAAACCACGGCCTTGGGGGTCTCGTAGCGGAGGGCATCCTCCAACATGTAGTAGGAGTGCCAGACCAGCTGCTGGGCGCCGCCGCGGAGATAGGAAGAAATTCCATATTCCTCCCAGAGAATGGCGGGGATGAAGGATTCAAAAATCTCGCAATCTCCGACGAAGATCACGTCGTGGTTGGTTTCAGCCACCGAGGCGTAGTATTCCTCGGTGAGACTTCCCTCCTTGGACACCGTAAGGTACTTGGGCATGAGGATGGGAGTCAGGACGAGGGGGATGGCGGCGAGGATCAGAACCGCCAAGGTGATGCACAAGGCGCGGAGCCAAAGCGTCTTTTTCGGGGTCTTTACAGTCGTATTTTCCATGTCAGCACCCCCTTAAAACGTTTGGTAAATGAACGCGCCCGCATCAAAGCCAATGCCGTAGCTGCCGAAGATGAGGACAGCCAGAGCAAGCCCCAGACAGGAAAGCGTCCACAGGACGGGGCGGCTTGCCAGTCGGTCAGCCACGGGAGTATCCTTCCCTGCGGCGCATCCTGCTCTGCTGACAAAGAAGATCAGAACTGTGGCCAGTCCCACCAGGATCCAGACGGGGAGGGTGAGCCCCAGCTTGTCCATGAAGGAGCCGTCTATGAGGTCTCCCCAATGGGAAAAGTCATAGAACATGGAGCCAAAGGCCTTGAAGGTCACCGGCACGTCACGGTAGCAGTCCAGAATGCGGACGGCACCCATGAGGAAGAAGGTACGGACACAAGAGAATCCTCCGTAGAAGGCGGACGTGGTGAGCCTCGGGAATTTCTTGCGGAATTTTCCGTACAGAGGCTCGAGCTCGCGGGAGACCAGAATGATGACGCCGTTGATGAGACCCCAGACGATGAAGTTCCAGGATGCTCCGTGCCAGAGTCCCGTGAGGAACCAGGTAAAGAGGGTGGCCAGATACACGGGGAATCGCATACCGATGGCCTTGCCCAGATGGCTGCGGCTCCACTTGGTGAGTTTTTGCATGGAGGAGCAGATGGAGAGGGGGTAGAAGACGTAATCCGTGAACCAGGAGCCCATGGTGATATGCCAGCGGTTCCAGTATTCGGCGG
This sequence comes from Eubacteriales bacterium, assembly GCA_045645165.1. Classification (GTDB taxonomy): domain Bacteria; phylum Bacillota; class Clostridia; order Oscillospirales; family CAG-272; genus CAMEON01. The sequence goes on along the minus strand of JAZRIF010000124.1, from coordinate 1,396 downwards.
TGGATTTCGACGAGAAGGGACGGTTGAAGTTCTCGGTGAGCCTCAGCCCCAGCATACGGGACAGACCGATGGTGATGTCGATGCCACCCGTAAAGTCCCCGTAAATGACGGCGGAGTAGAGGATGATGAGCAGAAGCACATACATCCCGCCAAAAGCCTCGGGGTCGCCCACGATGGTCTTAACCGCCACCATGAGGGTATCCGCCACCACCAGCTTCTTGAACATACCCCACAGCATTCGCAGAAGTCCCGCAGAAAGGTTACTCCACTCGGCTTTGTGCGGTGTGTCAAACTGAACCGCCAGATCATTGTAACGGCAGATGGGTCCCTGCATGACCGCCGGGAAGAAAGAGATGAACAGGGCGTACTTACCGAGATTCATCGCCGCCTGCGCCTTGCCGCGGTAGACGTCGATGAGGTAGGCGGTGGAGCGGAAGGTGTAGAAGGAGATGCCCAGGGGCAGAATGAGTGAGGGTACGTCCAGACGCGAGTCGGTGAACAGCCCCATCACATCGTTGACGATGCTCACGGTAAAACCGGTGTATTTCAGCACCGCCAGGATGCCGAAGTTGAACACCAGTCCCGCCACCAGCATGCGAAACCGCTTCTTCTTCCCTGCCGCCTTGTAGGCCTTACGTTCCTCCTTGGCCATGTCCGCCTTGTGGGCGGCTATGTAGTCCTCGTCTCGCTTCGCGTGCTTCTCCATGGCTCTCGCCAAGAAGAAGGTGGTGAGGATAGTGGTGAGGATAAAGGGCAGATACCAGCTTCCCGCCGCGGTATAGAACACGGTACTCGCCACCAGAAGAACCGTCCATTGCCCCTTATGCGGGACAAGGTAATACAAGAATACCGTAACCGCCGCGAACAGGAGAAAGGGGAGTGAGGTCAGGGTCACGGGATCAGTCCTCGTCCAGCTTGCAGATCAGCGCCCACAGAGCCTCGGCGGAGTCAAAGTTCTCGGGCATGATCTCCTCGGCGGGAATGGTCACGTCAAAGCGGTCGCTGACCTCGGTGATGATGCTGACGATGTCCAGCGAATTGAGGATGCCGTTCTCGATGAGACCGGTCTCGGTGGCAAAGTCCACGTCGTCGTGAAGCTCGGTGAGGATAGCAATGAGTTCGTTCATATGTGTTTGTCCTTGATGGTGGGTTGATTTTTAAATTTGGGTTTGTAGGGCAGGGGTTTTACCCCTGCACCCCACCAAGAACCTTTTTGAAAAAAGGTTCTTGGATCTCCAAAAACTTTCAAAAAAAGATTATTAAATCATACTTTTTTGAAAGTTTTGGAAAAGGGGTGTGGGGAAAAACTTCTTTCAAGAAGTTTTGCCCCGGGCGTTCTCCCGCTCCCCTACAAACTGCAATTTCTGATTATTCTTTATTCTCCGCTCTCTCCCGG
>JAZRIF010000123.1:0-5335 GCA_045645165.1 Eubacteriales bacterium | reverse complement strand
GCGGGAGCGAGCGAGGCCGACCTGCTGGTGGTGCTCAACGACAACAATATGTCGATTAGCTCCAATGTGGGTGCTTTGAAGGAGAACCTCCTCAAAATTGCCTCGTCGAAACGATATAACAGATTCAAAAATGGGCTTTGGAGTGCTCTGTCGCACACTCCGCGTCTGCGCCGTGGGTTGCAGAAGATGGGCCACGGCCTCAAATCGAGTCTTCTGAGTAGTAGCAACCTCTTCGAGGGTCTTAATTTCCGCTACTTTGGCCCTGTGGATGGCCACGACTTGAAGGCACTCATCCGCACCTTCAACGACCTGAAAGAGATTCCCGGTCCTAAGTTGCTGCACGTCATCACCGTCAAGGGCAAGGGCTACGCCCCCGCCGAGGCCGAGCCCGGCAAATACCACGGTATGCCCCCCGCAGGTACGGCACCTGTCGAGAACTTTTCCCACCGTCTGGGCGAGATCCTGATTGCCGAATCCCAAAAGGATGACCGCATCTGTGCCATCACCGCCGCCATGAGCGAGGGAACGGGCATCGAGTCCTTCCATGCCGCCCGCCCCGACCGCTTCTTTGACGTGGGAATTGCCGAGGAGCACGCCCTGACCTTCGCCGCGGGCCTGGCCGCTGACGGCTACAAACCCGTCACCGCCATCTATTCCTCCTTCCTGCAGCGAGCCTACGATCAGATCATCCACGATATTGCCCTGCAAGAGCTCCCTGTGCTCATGTGCATTGACCGCGCAGGTCTGAATGCGGGAGATGGCCCCACCCACCACGGCATTTTCGACGTGTCCTTCCTGTCCTCCATCCCCGGGGTCACCATCTATACCCCCGTCACCTTTGCGGGACTTGCCTTGTCGGTGAAGACGGCCCTGGAAGCAGGGAAGCCCGCCGCTATCCGCTATCCCAACGGCGGGGAGAATGCCCGCCTGCGCGCCGCCTTCTACCCCGACGGTGAGCCCACCGAAATCGGTGTGCGGGAGAGCGATCCTTCCAATACGGAAATCCCTTCGGCCATCATCGTCACCCACGGTCGCATCACCTGCGAGGCGCTGATCGCCCGCGATACGCTGGCCGCCGAGGGCATCCGCGTGGGAATTCTGCTCTGCGAGTACCTGAAGCCCTACCATCGCTTGGCCTCCGAGGTCGCATCCCGCCTGCCCGACGGCGTCCCCCTGCTCTTTTTGGAGGAGGAGATCCGCGCGGGAGGCTTTGGCATGATGCTCTCGGATGCCCTGATCCGCCGAGGCGCTATGGTCAACCGCCCCTACGCCATTCTGGCTACCGACGACAGCTTCGCTTGTCAGGATCGGTGCGAGCCCATCTACCGCACCGCCGGCGTGGACGCGCAGGCCATCGAAGCGCAGATCCGCGCACTACTTGTATAAGATGCAAAAGCCCTGAGTTTTTCTCGGGGCTTTTTTGCGCCCACAGGGAAAACATGAGAAAATTTCCCGTACGTCTTGACATGAAGCCGTTTCTGTGGTATAATTAATTCATTAGATAATCTAACGAACAGAAGGCAGGGAACATGGAAACAAAGCTGGAAGAACTGAATACCCTGCTGGTGGATACCTTCGACGCCATTATGCGGGTGGAGGAAAAGAACCTCAAGCACGTGGGGAACGGCAAGCTGAGCATTGCCGAATTCCATACTCTGGAGTGCATCGGACAGGGGGAGGAGTGCTGCCGCGCTGTGGGAGAGATCGCTGAAGCGTTGGGAGTTACCGTGCCCACTGTGACGGTGTGCGTCAACAAGCTGGTGAAGAAAGGGTACGTGACCAAGACCCGTAGTGAAAAGGATGCCCGTATCGCCATCATTGAGCTGACCCCCGAAGGACGAAAAATGAACCGTTTGCACCGTTTCTTCCACGAGCAGATGATCCTTTCTATCCGCAGCGAGCTCAACGACGAGGAGATGGAGTGCCTGACAAGGTGTGTCCGCAAGCTGAACGCTTTCTTTGAGGAGAGAGCTTGATCCCGGGGACGAGCCCAACGTAATGCCCCTCACCGATTCAAACATAACCGCCTTAGGGCGGATTTGGATATGAAATTATTTTTTAAGGAGATACCGACATGAAAGAGAAGATCGTAGAAATCCTGGCTGACTACAAGAACGTGGATGTAAGCGAGATCAAGACCAACGTACCCTTTACCGAGCTGGGTCTGGATTCCCTGGACGTGGCCGAGCTGGTCATGCAGATCGAGGACGAGCTGGGCGTGACCCTGGAGATGTCCATCAAGTACAACACCATCGACAAGCTGGTGGCCTACATCGAGGCTCATCAGTAATTCTGTTTCCCGTATGCCAAAAAGCCGTTGCTCCTGTGAGCAACGGCTTTTTGCGTGGGGGAGGGCGCATAGGGAAAACCTTCTTTCAAAAACTTTCAAAAACAAACCTAATTCTGAAAAGTTTTGAGGATTCGTAAGGAACTTTTTTAAAAGTTCCTTACGTGGGGTGCAGGGGTGAAGCCCCTGCGAAAAATACGCGTACTTATTTCAACTGATTCAAACAATCCGCTGTCACGAGATTCTCCCGATTGCAGACGATCAGCACCCGCTGACAGCCGTATTCGACGGCCAGCTCCGAGAGGTTGGTCATGCCGCCCGAGAGATTCACCATGCAGATGTCAAAGTGACGAGCCAGGAAGGGAACCATGCTGTTGGCGAAGGAGTCTCGCGCCAGAAGCAGGCGGGGGCGGTATTCGCCCTTGGCGGCGGCTTCGCGGTCTACGATGAAGAGCATCGTGTGGGTACCGTCCAGAAACGCGCCGTATTTGTCCTTCCCGGTCAGGTATTCCTCGCTGATGAAGCCTGACTCAATGATGGGCTTGACTCCGTCGGGGGCTTTCTCATTTCGCTCAAAGACGGTAAAGCGGCGATCACTGCCGTCGGCAGCCTCCCAGATCTCCAGGGTGTCGGGAAGGGTGAAGTACATCCCGCTGCGGGAGTAGGTGGTGCCGTAGAAATCAGGAACCGAGCGAACCGTGAAGAAGTCCTCGGGCAGAACATCCTCCTTCATCCCCCAGGACTCCATGACGGCGGCGTAGGCTGTGTAGGCGCCCTTGGTGGTCCAGTGGTGGTCGGTGCGGAAGTAGACGTACTCGCCTGCATCGTGCATACGGCGGAAGGTCTCCAGTAGCTCCACGCTGTTGACCTTGGTACCACCCAGCGTAGTTTGGATGGCTTCATCCAGCCGATCGGTCAGATCGGCGGGGTAGGCGAAATCCCCAACCGTGACGTCCAGCGTGCGAGGCGCCAGTACCACGCACAGGGGAATGTTTCGCTCCGAGAGGGTCTTGTCCAACGCTACAATGGCCTCTAAGCCCTTTTGCACGTGGGCGGGGTCATAGACGTCGGTGTCCTTCAAACGCTCGGTGAGAGACACGTATGCGTCAAAGCGGCGCACCGCCAGCTGGCCGTTTGCCCCCAGAAGCACACCCCCGCTCTCGCCTCTGCCCATTCCCAGTTCACCGAAGGCATGGAGAGAAACCCAGGCGGAGCGCAGAGGGAACTGATCCGAGTAGTAGTCAATGAGGCGGGAGGAAACCTTGCCCTCCAGCCACTCGTCGGCGGACAGCTCGGGAAAGGTCTGCAGGGGGCGGTTTTCCTCGGGGGAGAAGTCGGTGTCGGGGAGTACCCAGAAGGTGATCCCGAACCCGAAGATCAGCACGAGAAACAGCGCCGTTATGGTGATGTTGATCTTGTTTTTCATAGGAATCCTTTAGAAAATATAGTAGAGGAAGGGGCTGAAGGTGCCGCTGACCATATAGGCAACAGAGAGAATCAGCGCAAGACCCAAGAGAATGGGCTCGCAGATGGCTACGGCAGGGTGCTTGTCCCTCAGCTTACCGAACAGGCGAGCGGGATAGGGAGTGGCGGCTACTACAGAGACCACCAGAAGGGGCAGGGTACGGAGCAGCTCGTAGCCAACCACAGGGGAGGCAAAACCCACCGTTCCGATACCGAACATACCGCCGATAACCGAGAATGCCTCGGAGAGATCCGAGTGATCGAAGATCATCCAGCCCATGCCCACCAGTACCAGCGCCCAGACGTGACCCAGCACGCGGGCGACGGGCGAGGACTTGAACCACTTGAGCAGGAAGGCTTTTTCCAAGGCGAGGATCACGAAGTAGAACACGCCCCACAGAATGAAGTTCCAGGCCGAGCCGTGCCAGAATCCCGTGAGGAACCACACGATACCCATGTTGACAAACTGCCGCAGAAGTCCCTTGCGGTTGCCGCCGAGGGGGATATACACGTACTCCCGGAACCAAGAGGACAGGGAGATGTGCCACCGCCGCCAGAAGTCGGTGATGGAGGAGGCGAGGTAAGGGTAGTTGAAGTTTTCCAGAAACTCAAAGCCCAGCATCCGCCCGAGACCAATGGCCATGTCGGAGTAGCCCGAGAAGTCGAAGTAGATGTGGAGGGTGTAGGTCAGCACCAGAAGCCAGGAGGTCAGCACGGTGGGCTCCACCGCGGCGACGGTGCCGAAATAGGCGTAAAGCGCAGCCAAGGAGTCACCCAAAAGCAGCTTTTTGGCAAAGCCCACGGTGAACCGCCGCACACCCGAGGAGAACTTGTCCACCGAGTGGGTGCGGCTCATGAGCTGGTCGTTGACGTCGCGGTAGCGGACGATAGGGCCTGCGATGAGCTGGGGGAAGAGGGAGACGTAGGTGCCGAAGGCGATATAACTGCGCTGGGTGTCGGTATCTCCGCGGTACAGATCAATGGAGTAGGACATGATCTGGAAGGTGTAAAAGCTGATACCGATGGGGAGGGTCAGCCCCTCGATGGGCTCCAGCACCCCCGAAAGGGGCGGGATGAGCGCCAGATTCTCAATGAAGAAGTTGGTGTACTTGAAGAACAGGAGCAGGGCGAGATTCAAGCACAGCGACACCGCCAACCACACCTTGGCGCGGCGGGGATTCGACTCGCGGTACTTGCCGATGGGAAAGCCCGTCAGATACGCCACGGTGATGGAGAACAGCATGACGGCAATGTAGGCGGGCTCTCCGAACCCGTAGAAGATCATGCTGAGCAGAAATAGCGCCAGATTCCGTCCCTTGAAGGGCATGATGTAGTAGATCAGCAAGGACAGAGGCAGGAATCCGAACAGAAATATGGTGGATGAAAAGACCATGTGGAAAAATCCTTTCGTGGTAGTGGAAGGATGAGCAGGGGTTCCACCCCTGCACCCCGCTTAAACCCTTCTTGAAAGAAGGGTTTAAGAATCCCAAGAACTTTTAAAAAAGCATGATCAAATAATTCCTTTTTGAAAGTTTTGGGGGGCAAGCCCCCTTTTCAAAAGTCGGATCGTAGCCATGTCGTTCT
>JAZRIF010000122.1:0-8569 GCA_045645165.1 Eubacteriales bacterium | reverse complement strand
AACCCTTTTGAAAAAGGGTTTCTGGACTTCCTAAAACTTTCAAAAATGATTATTCATGAATGTTTTTTGAAAGTTTTGAAGATTCCAAAGGGACTTTTTCAAAAGTCCCTTTGGTGGGGTGCAGGGGTGAAACCCCTGCCCTACAAACCCAAATTTGAAATCCACATCTAAAACAATAAGGAGAAAACACCATGTCCCATCTGAAAAAACTTCAATCCGCCATGAAGACCGCCGGCACAGAAGCCATTGTGGTCTCCTCCGAGATCAACCAGAGATACCTGTCGGGTCTGAACTACACCGACGGCTTTGTGGTCGTCCTGCCCGAAAAGGCGTTCCTGCTGGCGGATTTCCGCTACATTGAGGACGCCCGCACCCAAGTGGACACTTCTGAGTTCGAGATCGTCATGCCCGACCGCTCCATGCTGGCTTATGTAGCCGCTATCCTGAAGGATCACGGCGTGAAGGTCGCCCTCTTTGAGGAGGCCACCCTGTCCTACGCCCTTCTTGAGCGATTCAAGAAAACCTTTGAGGGCGTGGAAATGGTCAGCGGCGCATCCAAGATGATCGACGGTCTGCGCCTCTTTAAGGACGCCGCCGAGATCGAGAAGATGGCGCGCGCCCAGAAGCTCACCGACGACGCATTCGCCCACATCCTGAACTTCATCAACCCCGACCGCACCGAGGTGGAGGTCGCCCTGGAGCTGGAGTTCTTCATGCGCGCCCACGGCTCGGAGGGCACCGCCTTTGACACCATCGCGGTGTCGGGTACCCAGTCCTCCCGTCCCCACGGTGTGCCCCGCCCCGTCAAGCTGGAGAAGGGATTTTTCACCATGGATTTCGGCGCTCGCGTGGACGGCTACTGCGCCGATATGACCCGTACCGTGGTCATCGGCAAGGCTGACGAGGATATCAAGAAGGTGTACAACACCGTCCTCCGCGCTCAGACTGCCGCCATTGAGTCCCTCCGCGTGGGTCTGCCCTGCGCCGAGGCCGACAAGATCGCCCGCGACATCATTGATGGCGCCGGCTACAAGGGTCTGTTCGGTCACAGCCTGGGTCACGGCGTGGGTCTGTATATCCACGAGTCCCCCCGCTTCGCCGCCTCCGTCCCCGCCGACGAGGTACTCATGCCCGGTCACGTGGTTACCGTAGAGCCCGGTATCTACATCGAGGGCAAGTACGGCTGCCGCATCGAGGATATGATCGCGGTGCTGGAGGATGGCACCATCCATGACTTTACCAAGAGTCCCAAGGAGCTCATTGAGCTTTGCTGATAAATAGAGAACGTTCGGGGGGAAACTTCTTACAAGAAGTTTCCCCCCGAGCCCCCTTTCAAGAACTTTAAAAAGGGGTTATTTCTGCAAAATACGTTGTTTTTCTCTTTCCATTTCCTTCACGGGAGCATCGTCCTTCGTGTAACCCCATTCTTCCTTGAGACAAGTGATCAATCGGTCGTAGGTATCAGCGGCTTTTCGGTATTCGCCTTGGATTTCGTAGATGAGGGCAATGCCGTGAAGCGCATCCGTGTAGCGCGGTTTTTGATCTTCTTCCGAAGACCAGGAAGCCTCATAGAATTCAATTGCCTTTCCGTACTCGCATTTACGGGCGAAGTACTGCGCGGCCTCAAATAGAAATCCGCTATCCTCGGAGAATACTCGGGCGGCTTCTGCTATAATGGCATCCGCCCGCGCCTCGTCATACTCAGCCAGTGCAATATGTGCCCGATAGATGGGAGTCAAAAAAGGCCTATACGCCGGAAGCGTCTGACAAACCTCCAAATATTCGGCCGCCTCCTTCGTGCGGTGGTCGGCAATCAGGTTGTCTATGATGTAGTAGTACGGGAGCGGCGTTTTGGGCGTGTCGGAATCCTGCTCGATCACTTCCTTGTAAAATTCAATAGCCATCGAGTGGTTGATCATATTCCAATCCCACGCGGCGTGCCCTTCTGCCTTTTGCAACAACCATTGGCAATCCTTCCGGGCGGGATTCTGGCAAATGGATGCCCTCGCATACTTACTGACCCGCTTGGCATCCGACTCCATGCGATGGTGGTAGAGGCGAGCAAGAAGACCGAGAATCTGGGCACTGTCCGGATGTTCAGTCAATTGTTCCTGCATAAAATCCTCATATTCCTTGAAAATATCCGATGTCAGCTCCTCCTCGGTGTCCAGCCGATGCTCAATGCGGCGTAGCCGTTGCTCTGCAGTCAGATCGAACAAGTCATCGATGGTCACACCAAACACCTCCGCCAAAGCAGGGAGTAACGTAATATCGGGATACCCGCCGCGCTCCCAGTTGGAAACGGCTTGGGGCGTAACGTTTAGCGCATTGGCTAATTCCTCTTGGGTCAGTTTTAACTTTCTTCTTTCACGGAGAATCACTTCCGCAATTTTTAACTCAGCCATAAAAAACTCCTTATGATGGATTTAGAGGCGCGCACCTTCTGACCATATGATAGCACAGCCAATACGAAAAGTCAATAACTGCGTGCTTGTGTCCTCTCAAACGGCATTTGAAAAAAACAAATTATGTTTGATACCAAACCTTGAATATTATTCAAGGTTTTATTAAGGAATTAAGTATAAACCATTCATCTTGAAAAGGGGTTCGGGGAAAAACTTCTTTCAAGAAGTTTTTCCCCGAGCGCTCTCTTCGCTCTCGATTTACAAATACTTCTTCAGCGCATCAATGTGATTCTGCTCGAACTTCGCCCAATCGCGGCAGTATTCGACCAGCTCATGACAGCCGTCTTTTCCTTCGGCGTGGTTGGCCAGCTTCTCGGCGGTGGTGACCGACATGGTGGCGCCCTCGATGAGCATTTCGGTGATGTGGCTGTTGGTGTTGTCCATGGCGGTATTCATCATGATCCCCGCCTTGGTGGCCATTTTGGCCATCATGCCCCTCTCCTCGGGCTTGGCGCCGTGATCGAGGAGGTACTGCTTGATCTTGCCGATGAGCTTTTCGTAGTAGCACATGGCGGCGGTGATATCGGTCTTGAGGCGGTTGTCCTCCACGTGGGGGAGCATGTCCAGGTAGGCGTCGCAGCCCATGGACAGGTTCTTGTACAGCTCCTCGGCCAGCTTCTCGGCGGCGGGAGGGAGCTTGTTTTCGTGATCTTGATGGTTCTGGGCAACCTTGACCTCGGCGGTCACCACTTCGTTGGCGGTGGCGACGGGAGAGGAATGATCGGTAGTATCGAACATGATTGGAATATTCCTTTCGGTTACTGGGAGTTTCAAATTTGGGTTTGTCGGGCAGGGGCTCTGCCCCTGCACCCCGCCAAGAACCTTTTTGAAAAAAGGTTCTTGGAACTCCAAAAACTTTCAAAAAGTATTGACAAATATATCTTTTTTAAAAGTTCTTGAAGGGTGTCCAGAGGGAAACTTCTTTTAAGAAGTTTGCCTTTGGCGCTCTCCTCGCTCCCTCACAAACTGCAATTTATCGCTCCCACCCATAGTATCCCACGGCAACTCCTGCAAATACCGAGAATTTTTTTGTAAAAAAGCCGTCTATATCCTAAAACCATTTGACAAACGCTCGATTTCGTGCTATAATAATATGGATTATAATTTCAACCGAAAGGAGGATGCCTCTATGGCCAACGGAATTCTCACGAACAGCGGCGAGCGCGTCTTTATCACCGCCCCCACCCGCTACCACGCCTATACGTCGGAGGGGAGCAAGTATTCCCTGTCATCCGCCGCGCAGTTCTTTGCCGACGCGGGCTTTGACGGAGTGGATCTGTCCTTGGATCAGCTGGAGCCCGACGGCGACGACATCCTTCGCTCGGTGCTGTACAGCTTCGGCAACCAGGCCGCGGCCAAGGGCTTGACCATCCCCATGTGTCATCTGCCCTTCTTTATGCCGAACCCCGACGACAGCGCCGCCATGGCACGATTCTCCCGAGAGATTACGGCGGGTATCCGCATGGCCGCCATGCTGAAGATCCCCGACGCGGTGATCCACCCCATCGTGCGCCACGAAAGCCGTCGATGTCGGGAGCTGTGGCTATCCGAAAACCTGCGATTCCTCATGCCCATCCGCGAGCTGGCGAGCAAGCTTGGGATCACCCTCTGCATCGAGAACATGACCGGCAAGCCCTACGCCCCCCATCCCTCCGAGGCCGCCTACGGCAGTACCGCCGCCGATATTTTGGAGCTGGCCGAACGGCTGGACGCCATGGTGTGCTGGGACTTCGGCCACGCCAACCTCACGGGACTCTGCCAATCCGTCGAGCTGGAAAAGCTCCGAGGCAAGGTGCGCTGTCTCCACATCCACGACAACGACGGTGTGAGAGACTCCCACCGCATCCCCTTCGATTGCCCCGAAAGCACGCCCCTGGGCGGTGCCGTGGACTGGGAGGACGCCGCCGAAGGACTCCGCCTCTGCGAGTTCTTGACCACCTCCAATCGATGTATCAACCTGGAGCTCAAAACCTCCGACCTCCCCGCCGACCGCTCGGCGCGGCTCTCCCACGCGGCCAGAGCCATATATGCCGCGAAAAAGCTGGCAAATTTGTTATAAATCATATACGCTGATATAGAAAGGCAACATCATGCAACTCTACAACTCCGCAACTCACCAGAAGGAAGAATTCATCCCCCACGAGCCCGGCAAGGTCAGCATGTACACCTGCGGCCCCACGGTCTACCACTTCGCCCACATCGGTAACCTCCGCACCTACATGATGGAGGACGTGCTGGAGAAGTACCTCCGCTACGCCGGTTATGACGTCACCCGCGTCATGAACATCACCGACGTGGGACACCTGTCGAGCGACGCCGACGAGGGCGAGGACAAGATGCTCAAGGGCGCCCGCCGCGAGAAGAAGACCGTCATGGAGATCGCCAAGTTCTACACCGACGCCTTCTTTGCCGACTGCGAAAAGCTCAACATCAAGACCCCCGATATCGTTCAGCCCGCCACGGGTTGCATCGACGAGTACATCCACCTCATCGAGACCCTCATCGAGAAGGGCTACGCCTACGAGGCAGGCGGTAACATCTACTTCGACACCTCCAAGCTGGAGAAGTACTACATCTTCAACGACTTCAAGGAGGAGGATCTGGACGTGGGCGTCCGCGAGGGCGTGGAAGCCGACGACAACAAGCGCAACAAGGCCGACTTCGTGCTGTGGTTCACCAAGTCCAAGTTCGATGATCAGGAGCTCAAGTGGCCCTCTCCCTGGGGCGTGGGCTACCCCGGCTGGCACATTGAGTGCTCGGGTATCTCCATGAAGTATCTGGGTGAGCATCTGGATATCCACTGCGGCGGTATCGACAACGCCTTCCCCCACCACACCAACGAGATCGCTCAATCCGAGGCGTATATCGGCCATCCTTGGTGCAAATACTGGGTTCACGTTCTCCACCTGAACACCACGGGCGGCAAGATGTCCAAGTCCAAGGGTGAGTTCCTCACCGTCTCCCTGCTGGAAGAGAAGGGCTACGACCCTATGGTCTACCGCTTCTTCTGCCTCCAGTCCCACTACCGCAAGTCCCTGGTCTTCTCCTGGGAGAACATGGACAATGCCGCCGTGGCCTACAATAAGCTCATCAATCGCATCGCCGCCCTGAATCCCGAGGCAGGCGAGGTTGACGAGACCGCCGCCGCCACCCTCAAGGAGGGCTTCGTCAAGGCGCTGGACAACGACCTCAACACCTCTCTGGCCGTCACCGCCATCTACGACGTACTCAAGGCCAAGGTCAACGACGCTACCAAGCTGGCTGTGCTGGCCGACTTCGATACCGTTTTGTCCGTAGGTCTTCTGGATCGCGCCGCTACCCTGCGGGAGAAGCTGGCCGCTGAGCGTGCCGCCGCCGAGGCCGCTAAACAGGCCGCCGCTGAGGCCGAGCGCGCTGCCGCTGCCGCTGATCCCTTCGTGGCCGAGATCCTCGCCGCTATCGACGCCCGCAAGGCCGCCAAGAAGGAAAAGAACTTCGCCGAGGCCGACCGCATCCGCGACGAGCTGGCCGCCAAGGGTGTGACCCTCATCGACACCCCTCAGGGCACTACCTATAAGATCAACGAGTAAGGAAAGCTTCATGAAGGAATTGTTCAATAAATACCGCGAGATCATCATGTATCTCATTTTCGGCGTACTGACCACCGTGGTGGGCTTCGGTACCTACTTCCTCATCATGGCGGGGGCGGAGCATCTTCTGCAGATCCCCATGGACAACGAGACGTCGGGTACCTACATTGCGGTCTACGTCATCGCCCAGGTCATCCAATGGGTCGCCGCCGTACTGTTCGCCTTCTTCACCAACCGCAAGTGGGTCTTCACCGAGGCGGATCGCTCCAAGGACACCTTCTGGCGTCAGCTGGTTCTCTTTGCGGGCTCCCGCGTGGCCTCCTTCCTGTTGGATCTGGGCGTCACCTACGGTTGCACCCTGCTTCTGGCGCTGTGGATCGTCACGCCTCCCGTCATTCTGGGCATCGCCTTGACCCCCGGCATCATCGCCAAGCTCATCGCCGCCGTACTGGTCATCATCGCCAACTACGTGCTGAGCAAGCTGGTGGTATTCACCAAAAAGAAATCCTGACCTCTCGGGGCGTACGAGCCGTGAATCTTTCCCTTCACGAACGTGCGCCCCAAAGCCATCGTCATTTCATCATTTTCAGCGCGGGGATCCCCCCGAGAAAGGCTTTTGATTTATGCAGAATTTAGGCTACTACAACGGCAAGATCGGCACTCTCGACGAGCTGACCGTTCCCTTCAACGACAGAGTCAACTACTTCGGAGACGGCGTCTACGAGGCCACTTTCACCCGCAACCACAAGGTATTCGCGCTGGAGGAGCACATCGACCGCTTCTTCCGCAGCGCGGCTATGGTAGACATCAAGATCCCCATGGAGAAGGCGGAGATGACTTCCCTCATCCGCGATCTGGTCTGCCGCGTGGACGACCCCGAGCAGCAGGTCTACTTCCAGATCACGAGAGGCACCCAGCCCCGCAACCACACCTACCCCGAGGACATGGTGGGCAACTTCTGGGTGGTACTGAAGCCCATGCCCATTAAGGACATCGGCATGGAGGTGAAGGCCATCCTCCGCGAGGATATCCGCTTCCATCAATGTCACATCAAGACGCTCAACCTTCTCCCCGCGGTCATGTACAGTCAAGAGGCGGCTCGCGCAGGGGTCTACGAGGCCATCCTGTACCGCACCCCCGGCCAGAGCGGTTGCGGCGGTGAGTTCGTTGGCGGCATGCCAACGCGGGTCACCGAGTGCGCCCACTCCAACGTCCACATCATCAACGAGAAGGGCGAGTTCCAAACCGCCCCTCTGGATCATCTCATCCTCCCCGGCATCGCCCGCGCTCACCTCATCACCGCTTGCCGCGAGCTGGGCATTCCCGTGAACGAGACCCCCTTCACAGTAGATGAGTTGATGAACGCCAAGGAAGTCCTGATCTCTTCCTCCTCCGCGCCCGGTCTGCGGTGCGTGGAGATCGACGGGAAGCCTGTTGGTAAGCAGGCGCCCGAGCTTGTCACCGCCCTGCAGAAGTGGGTGAAGGACGAGATCTTTGCGGCGACCGAGGCGGATTGATCGCTCTTAAGATGAAAATACCGCACACGGCGGGAGGATGACCTCTCGGGTGTGCGGTATTCTTTTTAGATTTCCAGAATCATGCCATCAAAAGCCAGTACCGTCTCAAACTTATCCTTGGTATACGCCACCAGCTCCGCCACCATCTCGTCGGTGTTGAACTTGTCGTAGCGGTGGGTGATAACCAAGGTTTGCGTGCGGCTGGATTTGAGCAGCGCCATGACCTCGGGCTTATTGAGCTTGGTGTGGGCGCCCTCGGTAACCACCAGATCCGTCTCGGTCTCGGTGATGACGGCGGGGTAGTCGGGCATGTCGGTGACGAGGTCGCCGGTAAACACCACCCGCTTGCCCTCGGCTTCCAGCAGGAATGCGTGGGCATTCTTGTAGTGATCCACGGGGATGGCGGTGACCTTGAGGTTGCCGTCGTCAAAGATCACGGCGGATACGCGGCGGGCGCGGTCGCCGTGGGGATCGGTCAGGCCGCCGTAGACGGTGTATGCCAGCCGTCCGTGGAAGGTAGGGTCACCGAAAATGAAGGCGAACATACGATGATAGTCTTCTTCGTCGGGGACGTATACGGGAAAGGCTACGTCCGCAAACTGGGAGAACTCGTTGATCTGCTGGGTCAGGGTGCAGAGCCCCATGAAATGGTCGTGGTGCGAGTGGGTAATGAACACGCCCGCCACGTCGGTCAGGGGAATATCGTGATTCTTGAGCAGGGTCAGCACGGGCGCGCCTGCGTCAACGACATAGTGCTTCCCTCCTGTGCTGATCAGCGCGGAGGAGCAGAATTGATTCTTTTCGGTGATGCCGTGGCTGGTGCCGAGAAACGTAATCTTCATGGTATATCTCCTTTGGTGGTATAGTCGGTAGCCGATTGCATAATTAGAAAAATTGCAGTTTGTGGGGGAACGGGAGAGCGCTCGGGGAAAAACTTCTTGAAAGAAGTTTTTCCCCGAACCCCTTTTCAAGAACTTTTAAAAAAGTATGATTTAATAACCCTTTTTGAAAGTTTTTG
>JAZRIF010000121.1:0-7360 GCA_045645165.1 Eubacteriales bacterium | reverse complement strand
ACGAGGGTCTCTGCCCCCCGCCCCGAGCTATGCTCGGAGAACCCCGCTTAAGGCCCTTTTGAAAAAAGGGCCTTAAGAATCCCCAAACCTTTTAAAAACTGTATTGCTTCTAAAGTAAGCTGTAAGACACGGTTTACTTCCCTTTTGAATTTGCCACTACGGATTCTTTCGTGAATTATAGATTTAAAGAGAGGATTTCCCATGTCCGAACTGAAATTTGTCATTGAAAAGAGCCCTCGTATCGCTCGCCTCATCCACGATCTCTACGAGAACATGCCCGAGATCGAGGCTGACCGCGCGGAGCTTGTCACCGAGAGCTACAAGCAGACCGAGCATCTGCCCATCATCAAGCGCCGCTCGGCCGCCTTCCGTCACATTCTGGAGAACATCCCCGTGGTCATCCGTCCCGGTGAGCTGATCGTTGGTTCCAACTCGGTGGCTCCCCGCGGTTGCCAGACCTTCCCCGAGTTCTCCTTTGAGTGGCTCCCTCCCGAGTACGAGACCATCGCTACCCGTGAGGCCGACCCCTTCTACATCTCCCCCGACACCATCCGCCGTCTGGAGAACGTTCACCCCTACTGGAAGGGCAAGACCGTCAGCGATCTCGCCGCCGCCAATATGGATCCCGAGGTGCTGGACGTCTTCCTGAATCACGGCATTTTCACCGTCGGTAACTACTTCTACAACGGCGTTGGCCACGTCAACGTCAACTACGAGAAGGTCATTAACTGCGGTCTCGAGACCTACATCGAGGAGTGCAAGGCAGAGCTTGCCAAACTGACCCGTGGTCAGGGCGACTATGCGAACCGCCGCAATTTCCTGGAGTCCGTCATCGAGAGCTGTGAGGCCGTCATCGCTTACGCCCGCCGTTACTCCGATCTGGCGCTGGCTCAGGCCGCCGAGTGCACCGATTCCGACCGCAAGGCCGAGCTTCTCACCATTGCCGAGGCTTGCGATCGCGTGCCCGCCAAGCCCGCCCGCTCCTTCCACGAGGCTTGCCAGGGCTTCTGGTTCATCCAGCAGCTCATGCAGATGGAGTCCTCGGGTCACTCCATCTCCCCCGGTCGCTTCGACCAGTACATGTACCCCTTCTTCAAGACTGACCTGGACGAAGGAAAGATCACCTATGAGGCCGCCCAGGAGCTTCTGGACTGCATCTGGGTCAAGCTCAATGATCTGAACAAGGTACGCGACGCCGCTTCCGCCGAGGGATTTGCAGGCTACGGTCTGTTCCAGAACCTCATCGTCGGCGGTCAGGACGAGCACGGTCTCGACGCCACCAACGATCTGTCCTACATGTGCATGGAGGCGCAGATGCACGTTCGTCTGCCTCAGCCTTCCCTGTCCATCCGCGTATGGAACGGTTCTCCCCACTCCCTGCTTGTTAAGGCCGCCGCCGTCACCCGTGAGGGTATGGGCGTACCCGCCTTCTACAACGACGAGGTAATCATTCCCTCCATGATGTCCCGCGGCTACACCCTTGAGGATGCCCGCGGCTACTGCATCATTGGTTGCGTAGAGCCCTCCGCTTGCCACAAGACCGACGGTTGGCACGACGCCGCCTTCTTCAACATGGTTCGTCCTCTGGAGCTTGTCTTCTCCTCGGGTATGGACAAGGGCGAGCAGATCGGCCCCAAGACCATGGACGTTCTGGAGATGACCTCCTTCGACCAGTTCTTCGACGCCTTCAAGGCACAGCAGGAGTTCTTCATTGAGATGATGGCTCAGGCTGACAACGCCGTAGACGCCGCTCACGCCGTCCGGTGCCCCCTGCCCTTCGAGTCCTGCCTGATTGACGACTGTATCGCCAACGGCAAGAGCGTGCAGGAGGGTGGCTGTCACTACAACTTCACCGGCCCTCAGGGCTTCGGTATCGCCAACGTGGCCGACTCTCTGGCCGTCATGCGTAAGCTGGTCTTTGAGGACGGCGTCATCACCATGGCCGAGATGAAGCAGGCTCTGTCCGACAACTTCGGCAAGGGCGCTACCAACAAGCGCGCCATGGAGCTGACCACCGAGGCCGCCAAGATGCTGGATGCCGAGGGTAAGGAAGTGAACGCCGATCTGATCAAGGCTATCTACACGGGCTTCAAGAACGCTTCCCACATTTCTGCCGACAAGAAGGCTCGCTACGACGAGATGCTGAACATGATCGCCGACGTGCCCAAGTACGGCAACGACCTCCGCGAGGTTGACCTGTTCGCCCGCGAGGTGGGTCAGACCTACACCAAGCCTCTGCTGGCACACACCAACCCCCGCGGTGGTATGTTCCACGCAGGTCTGTATCCCGTACCCGCAAACGTCCCGCTGGGTCATCAGGCAGGCGCCTCCCCCGACGGACGTCTCTCCAACACCCCCATCGCCGACGGTGTCGGCCCCATGTCGGGTCGCGACGTGAAGGGTCCGACGGCCACCGCCAACTCGGTGTCCCGCCTCGACCTGGGCGACGCCTCCAACGGTACTCTCTTGAACCAGAAGTTCCATCCCTCGGCGCTGGCCGGTGAGATGGGTCTGGAGAAGTTCGTGGCTTACCTCCGCGGCTTCTTCGATCAGAAGGGCATGCACGTTCAGTACAACGTCATCTCCCGCGAGACTCTGCTGGACGCACAGGCTCATCCCGAAAACTACAAGACTCTGGTGGTTCGCGTGGCCGGTTACTCCGCCCTCTTCACCACCCTCTCCCGCTCCCTCCAGGACGACATCATCAGCCGTACTGAACAGTCCAGCCTGTAACAAGGGGCGTTGCCCCTTGACCCCACCAGAACCCTTCTTGAAAGAAGGGTTCTGGACTCCCAAGAACTTTTAAAACAATTTTTCATTTATTTTTGAAATCCTTTCCCCATAAACAAATACCCTTTTTAAAGGTTTTTGGGAATCCAAAACCCTTTTTGCAAAAAGGTTTTTGGCGGGGCTTGGGGCAGAGCCCCAAATGCTCCCCAGAAAGGACCCTACATGGCAAACTACTACGACCAGATCGGTCGGATTTTTGATATTCAGCGCTTCTCGATTCACGACGGGCCGGGCATTCGGACCATTGTGTTTCTGAAGGGGTGCTACCTGCGGTGCCGCTGGTGCTGCAATCCCGAGTCCCAGGAATACAAGTTCCAGGAGCTGACCATGAACGGCACCACCAAGACGGTGGGGCAGGACATCACCGTCCGCGAGCTCATGGAGGATCTCTGCAAGGACGAGGTCTACTACCGCCGTTCGGGCGGCGGCATCACCCTGTCGGGTGGCGAGGCCATGGCTCAGCCGGATTTCGCCGAGGCCATCCTCCGCGCCTGCCACGATCGGGGCTTCAACACCGCCATTGAGACCACCGCCTTTGCGGATCGCGAGGTGGTCGCCCGCCTGATCCCCCACATCGACCACGTCATGATGGACATCAAGCACATGGATTCGGTCAAACACGAGGCCTTTACGGGTCAGCCCAACGAGAAGATTTTGGACAACGCCCGCTACATTGCCGAGCACGCAAACCACTTGGTCATCCGCGTGCCCGTGATCCCCGGCTTCAACGACACTCCCGCCGAGATCGCCGCCATCGCGCGGTTTGCCGAGTCCCTCCCCGGTGTCCACGAGCTGCACCTGCTTCCCTATCACCGCTTGGGAACCGACAAGTACGTGGGTCTTGGCCGCGAGTACACCCTCTCCCACATTACGCCTCCCACCGCCGCCCATATGCAAATGCTCAAGGAGACCGCCGAGCGGGAATCCCAACGGCTGACCTGCCATCTGCGGGTACAAATTGGCGGCTAAAAATCGCTATCCATCCGAAAGGAAGGTTTCACCATGAAAGAACTGGAAATGCACGATAAAATGCGGATCGTACAGGAATTGGTTCCCGGTCGGCAGATCACTCTGCTCCACGTCATCGCCAATCCCGATCCCATTCTCTATCAGAAGCTGGGTCTTGACCCCAAGCTGGACTACTCCCACGCCGCCATTGGTGTGTTGACCGTCAGCCCCGCTGAGACCGCCGTCATCACCGCCGACATCGCCATGAAGTCGGCCAACATCGACCTGGGCTTTGTGGATCGCTTCTCGGGCACCCTCATCGTCACCGGCCGCGTATCCGAGGTGGATTCCGCCTTCACTGCCATCGGCGACTACTTCCGCGACACCCTGAAGTTCACGGTCTGCGAGAAGACCAGAACATAAGAGAACGCCAAAGAAACTTTCTTGAAAGAAAGTTTCTCTGGACTCTTCAAAGAACTTCAATAACAAATACAATATATTTTTGCAGAGAGTTTTTGAGGATTCTCAAAAAACTTTTTGCAAAAAGTTCCTTGAATGGGGTATGGGGCAACGCCCCATATATAATTCATCATGAAAAAACTCATACTTATGGGTCGCGTAGCGGCTGGCAAGACCACCCTGACGCAGGCACTGCGGGGTGAACAGATCCACTACTGCAAGACCCAATACATCAACTACCACAACACCATCATCGACACCCCCGGAGAGTACACCGAGGTGGCCAAGCTGGGCGCGGCGCTGGCGCTGTACGCCTACGAGGCCGACATTGTGGGTCTGGTCATTGGCGCGGACGAGCCTTTTTGCGTGTTCCCGCCCTGCTGTACCTGCCTGGTCAACCGCCCCGTCATCGGCATCATCTCGGGTATTGACCGCGAGGGCGCCAATATCGAGCAGGCCGAGCGCTGGCTGAAGCTCTGTGGGTGCGAGAGAATCTTCCCCTGCAGTTCCTTCACGGGCGAGGGCCTCTCGGCCATCATCGATCATCTGCGGGAGCCCGGGGACGCCCCCGACGCGCTACCGGTATAGGAGAACGAAGGATGCGCCAAAGAAACTTTCTTGAAAGAAAGTTTCTCTGGACTCTTCAAAGAACTTTAATAAAGGAGTTCTCATATGAGCGAGACGAAAACCAAGGTCATCTGCTTCGCCAACAACAAGGGCGGAAGCGGCAAGTCCACCACCTGCGCCAACGTGGGGTACAGCATGGTCACCGAGGGCAAGAAGGTATTGCTCATCGACGGTGACATGCAGATGAACCTCACCCTGTCCTACTTCGACGAGGAGGCCGCGCTCGGCTTCAACGAGAGCGGAGAGAACCTGTACACCGCCATCAAGGGGCAGAAGGAGCTTTCTCCCTTCATCCGCCACACCGCCTACGAGGGGCTGGATCTCATTCCTTCCTCCATTCTCATGAGCGGCATCGAGGTAGATCTCTTCACCATGTGGCAGAGAGAGTTCATCCTCAAGCAGGGTCTTGCCAAGATCCGCGAGTCGGGCGAATACGACTATATCCTCATCGACGCGCCGCCTACTCTGGGCTGCTGGGTCATGAACATCATGTGCGCATCCGATTACCTGATCATTCCCGTGGAGGCCTCTCCCTGGGGTCTGTTTGGCTTGGCGAACCTCTTTGAGTTCTACGAGAAGCTGGGTCGCATCGCGCCTGATCTGAAGATCATGGGCGTGGTGGTCACCAAGGCCAACGAGCGCAAGAACCAGTTCAAGCAGGCTGTGGAGGTGCTGGGATCTCTGGACAACGTCAAGCTCTTCGACACCTACATCCGCATCGACTCGGCCATTGAGTGGTCCCAGGAAAACAGTCTGCCCGTCATGGCTTACAAGAAGACCAGCCGTGCCGCACAGGAATATCTGACACTATCCAAGGAGGTTATGGAATATGCCCATCGGTAAAGACAGCATCAAGACCCGCGTTGCGAAGGTAGCTCCCGTTGAGGAAGAAGCCGCCAAGGTGGAGGTTCCCGCAGAGGAGACTGCCAAGGCAGCGGCCCCCGCGAAGAAGCCCGCTACTCGCAAGCCCGCCGCCCCCAAGGCACCCAAGGCAGAGGGTGAGACCGCCGCAAAGAAGCCCGCTACCACCACCAAAAAGGCTCCCGCCAAGAAGCCTGCTGCCCCCAAGGCTGACACGCCTAAGATCGAGGCTCCTGTAGCCGAGGCTCCTGTGGTTACGCCCGCTGTAGATACCGCTGTGCTGGCCAAAGTCTCCCCTGAGACCGTCGCCGCCGTCATCGGCCACGACGAGAAAAAGCCCGCGGATAAGGTGCAGATCGGGCAGAAGATGCCGAATTATTTGCTGTAATCACACGACAAAGCAAGAAAGCATCGCAGATTTTTCCGCGATGCTTTCTTTTTTGATTACTTGAATATCTCTTGAAATGACGGAAAATTCCGCAATCCGTTGAATACCTCCCTATGACTCATGGATCGGATAGTATCCGCCAGAGTCCCCGTCCCCGAATGGCACCATTGACGGGAGTCGAAGGTCTGTCCCTTAAAAAGAGGCGCGGTATAGGTGTAGACGCCGGAGCATCCCGTATCGATACGATCGTACTCCTCAGCGTGGTACATAGCATCCTTCAATCGCTCCAAGGCCTCGTCATTTTGTCCCGCGCTTGCCGCCAGCTCGGCCTTGCGGAATTGGATATGGCTCATGGAGTGGTTGTGATAGAGATAATTCTCATCGGGAAACATGGCTTTGAGGACACCTTCAGCGGCATCGCAAGCGGCGGCTCGGTCCCAGCGTCCGCCCCAAATAAGATCTTGGATGAGATCATCCAACTTATCGTTCAAGCATTTTTGCTTGAAATGAAGCTGCTCATCTCCCGACATACACATAGCCAGCAAATGATTTCTGCGGGAAGGGTTCACCTTGATCTCGGGGAACAGATCCACGTACCTACGCGCCTCGTCCTTTTGCCCGTTTCCGCACAAGCATTGGGTAATACCTTCAATCGCATAGGCTTTCTCGCCATCATCCTCCACGTTCTGGATTACGGTATCAAACATTTTTATGGCTTTCTCCCGCTCGGGCTCAAAAGCTTCGGGATTGTTGATCTCTATATCGATGGCGTTGCACCACACGTCCCACGCATAACGGTTCAGCCACCGCATATCCCCGGGGAAGGCGTGAACGGCCTCCTCGGAGATCCGAATGCGCTCATAGATATCACCCGTTTCAAAGGTCTTGTTGTACGCCGCTTCCATAGCCTCCCGTTGGGTGTTGGTCTCGGCGGGAGTCGCGCCCAGCAGCTCGTCGGTGGTCACACCCAGCAGCTTGGCCAACGGGACGATCAGGGCAAGATCGGGGCTGGACAGGCCGCACTCCCACTTGGAAACGGCTTGGTAGGACACGCAGAGGAAATCCGCCACCTTCTCTTGGGTCAGATCCTTTTTCCTGCGTAATTCCTTGATTCTTTCGCCAATGGTCATAAATGTACCTCCAAATTATTCTGTGAACCGGTTCTGCTGAAAGTATAGCATATTTTCTCGCAAAAATCAATCTCTTGTTTTTCGAGAGGAATGCAACCCTCGGTTGAGTCCCACCCTAACAGAACCGCAGCCGACAGGCCCCAACCCCGCGGGGGCG
>JAZRIF010000120.1:0-4979 GCA_045645165.1 Eubacteriales bacterium | reverse complement strand
AGAACCTTTTTGAAAAAAGGTTCTTGGAACTCCAAAAACTTTCAAAAAAAGATTATTAAATCATACTTTTTTGAAAGTTTTGAGGATTCCAAAGGGACTTTTTCAAAAGTCCCTTTGGTGGGGTCCAGGGGCAACGCCCCTGGCCGATAAACCCTAATTTCCCATCCATTCCGACGAGTGCAGCGGTATGCTTTCTCAACAATTCCCACAAAAAAATCCCCCCTCCTTTCAATAATTCTACACTTTGCTACTTGACTCTTTTCCTTCCGTATGATATAATATATAAAATAACTTAATATGCGGAAAAGGAGTCAAAATGGAGAACGTAACGGCTATGAAAAAAGCAAATATCGCTCATCTGTCGGCCTCTGGGCTGGCTTGCTCCTCTATTTTTGACGGTACTGTTTTCTGCGGTGGAACCTCTGTTGATTTTTCTGAGTTCGACCGCGGGAGCGTTGTTGTTTTGCCCGGTTTTTGCGATGTGCATGTGCATTTTCGTGAGCCGGGTTTTTCTTATAAAGAAACCGTCGCCACGGGTTCTCTGTCGGCCGCCGCAGGAGGCTACACCGCCGTCTGCACCATGCCCAACCTGAACCCCGTGCCCGACTCGGTGGAGCATCTTCGCGAGCAGCTGACCATCATTGAAAAAGACGCCGTCATCCACGTCTACCCCTACGCCTCCATCACGGTAGGTCAGGCGGGGCAGGAGCTGTCCGACATGGCGGGTATGGCGCCCGATTGCATCGCCTTCTCCGACGACGGACGAGGCGTGCAAAGCGACGACATGATGCGCGCCGCCATGGAAAAGGCTAAAGCGCTGGGCAAGATGATCGTCGCCCACTGCGAGGTGAATGACCTCCTTCGCGGCGGTTACATCCACGACGGCGAATACGCCAAGGCCAACGGCCACCGCGGCATCTGTTCCGAAAGCGAGTACGCCCAGATCGCCCGCGACCTTGAACTCGTCCGCGAGATCGGGTGCGCCTACCACGTTTGTCATATTTCCACCAAGGAGAGTGTGGATCTCATCCGCCGCGCCAAGGCCGAGGGGCTTGACGTGACCTGTGAGACGGGACCTCACTACCTGGTGCTGGACGACGGAGACCTCAAGGAGGACGGTCGCTTCAAGATGAATCCCCCCCTCCGCGCCCCCGAGGATAGGGAAGCACTCATCGAAGGAATCCTGGACGGCACCATCGACATGATCGCCACGGACCACGCCCCCCACTCCGCCGAGGAGAAGGGAAAGGGACTGGAAAAGTCCGCCTTCGGTATCGTGGGACTGGAAACTGCCTTCCCTGTGCTCTACACCTACATGGTGCAGGCAGGCGTGCTTTCCATGGACAAGCTGGTGGAAACCATGTGCATCAATCCCCGCAAGCGCTTCGGTATTCCCATGGGGAACGACTTCTCGGTGTGGGATCTTGGTGAAGTCTATACCGTTGACCCCGAGACCTTCAAAACCATGGGTCGCGCCACCCCCTTCGCAGGGCATACCCTCAGAGGTAAGTGCCTCATGACCGTGGTGGACGGGCAGGTCGTTTATCGTTTATAAAGCATAATCAACCGTGTTGCAGGGGCGTACTGTGTACGCCCAGGGGCGACCGTAGGTCGCCCCTGTAGTGACACGCCGCTTCATTCGTTTCAAATTCATTTCATATAGATCGCAGGAGGATCAAACAATGGCAAAGAGAACTGACCTTAAGAAGATTCTGATCATCGGCTCGGGCCCTATCGTCATCGGACAGGCCGCCGAGTTTGACTACGCGGGCACCCAGGCCTGCCTCGCTCTCAAGGAAGAGGGCTATGAGGTAGTGCTGGTCAACTCCAACCCCGCTACCATCATGACCGACACCACCATTGCCGACAAGGTGTACATGGAGCCCCTGACCCTGGAGTACGTGGCTAAGATCCTGCGCTACGAGCGTCCCGATGCCATCGTTCCCGGTATCGGCGGCCAGACGGGTCTGAACCTGGCCATGCAGCTGGAGAAGAAGGGCATTCTCAAGGAGTGTCATACCGAACTGCTGGGTACCTCCAGCGAGTCCATTGAGCGCGCCGAGGACAGAGAATTGTTCAAGGAGCTGTGCCAGTCCATCGGCGAGCCCGTTATCCCTTCCGAGATCACCTATAACCTGGAGGAGGCCAAGGCAGCCGCCGAGCGCATTGGCTATCCCGTGGTCCTTCGTCCCGCCTTTACCCTGGGCGGTACCGGCGGCGGTTTTGCCAACAACGAAAAGGAGCTTCTGGAGATCGGTATCAACGCATTCAAGCTCTCCCCCGTCCATCAGGTTCTGATCGAGAAGTCCGTGAAGGGCTACAAGGAGATCGAGTTTGAGGTTATGCGCGACTCCTCCGATCACGCCATCACCATCTGCGGCATGGAGAACATTGACCCCGTCGGCGTGCACACCGGTGACTCCATCGTGGTGGCTCCCATCATGACCCTCTCCGAGCACGACCAAAAGATGCTCAACGATTCCGCCATCAAGCTCATCCGCGAGCTGAAGATCGAGGGCGGCTGTAACGTCCAGTTCGCGCTCAACCCCCACACCAGCGAGTACTACCTCATTGAGGTCAACCCCCGCGTGTCCCGCTCCTCGGCGCTGGCTTCCAAGGCTTCGGGCTACCCCATCGCCCGCGTGACCGCCAAGATCGCCGTGGGTATGACTCTGGAGGAGATCAAGATCGCCAACACCACCGCCGCATTCGAGCCCAGTCTGGACTACTGCATCGCCAAGCTGCCTCGCTTCCCCTTCGACAAGTTCACCACCGCCTCCAACACCCTGGGCACCCAGATGAAGGCTACCGGTGAGGTCATGGGCATCGGCTCCACCCTGGAGGAGTGCCTGCTCAAGGGCATGCGTTCTCTGGAGGTGGGTGTGAACCACATCTATCACCACAAGTTCGACGATCTGTCCACCGAGGAGATTCTGGACTATATCAAGGAATTCCGCGACGATAACATTTTCGCCATCGCCGAGCTGATCTACCGCGGCGTGACGCTGGAAAAGCTCCATGAGATCACCATGATCACCCCCTTCTTCCTGGAGGCTGTCAAGCGCATCGTGGACATGGAGGA
Source organism: Eubacteriales bacterium (assembly GCA_045645165.1). Taxonomy (GTDB): domain Bacteria; phylum Bacillota; class Clostridia; order Oscillospirales; family CAG-272; genus CAMEON01. The sequence continues at coordinate 1,897 of JAZRIF010000120.1, read as the reverse complement.
GACGCTGAAGGCTCATCCCTTCGATCTCGAGATCCTCACCGCCGCCAAGAAGATGGGCTTCTCCGACAAGTACGTGGCCAGAATGTGGAAGTGCACCGAGCTGGATGTGTTCGGCTTCCGCAAGGAGTACAACCTGTTCCCCGTGTTCCGCATGGTGGACACCTGCCACACCGGCGCGTATATCCCCTACTTCTACTCCTCCTACACCGGGGAGAATACCTCCATTCTGACCGACAAGAAGAAGATCGTGGTGCTGGGCGCAGGCCCCATCCGTATCGGTCAGGGCGTGGAGTTCGACTACTCCACGGTTCACGCCGTCACCACCATCAAGAATTCCGGCTACGAGGCCATTATCATCAACAATAACCCCGAAACGGTCTCCACCGACTACACCACCGCCGACAAGCTCTACTTCGAGCCTCTGACTCCCGAGGACGTCATGAACATCATCGAGTTTGAGAAGCCCGAGGGTGTCATCGCCTCCCTGGGTGGTCAGACCGCCATCAATCTGGCTCAGCCTCTCTACGATAGAGGCGTGAAGATCATCGGTACCGATTGCCAGGCCATTGACCGTGCAGAGGACAGAAACGCATTCGAGAATCTGCTGAACGAGCTGAATATTCCCCGTGCCAAAGGCAAGGCAGTAACCAAGATGGAGGACGGCATTGCCGCCGCCCGCGAGATCGGTTACCCCGTGCTGGTTCGTCCCTCCTTCGTGCTGGGCGGCCGCGCCATGCAGATCGTAGGTAACGAGGATCAGCTTCGCCAGTACCTCAAGACCGCTGTTGAGATCGACGAGGACAAGCCTGTTCTGGTTGACAAGTACATCAGCGGTAAGGAGGTCGAGGTGGACGCCATTTGCGACGGCCACAACGTCTTCGTCCCCGGCATCATGGAGCTGGTCGAGAGAACCGGCGTTCACTCCGGTGACTCCATCAGCGTGTATCCTCCCTTCTCCATCTCCAACAAGGTAAAGGGCACCATCCTGCAGTACGCCAAGGCTCTGGGTCTGGGCATCGGCATCGTGGGTCTGTACAACATTCAGTTCATCGTGGATGAGCATGAGGACGTGTACATCATCGAGGTCAATCCCCGATCCTCCCGTACCGTACCCTTCCTGTCCAAGGCTACCGGCTACAGCCTGGCCGACATCGCCACCGAGGTCATTCTCGGCAAGTCCCTCAAGGAGCTGGGTATCTTCGACATTTACCCCGACGAGAAGAAGCGTTGGTACGTCAAGGTTCCCGTGTTCTCCTTCAACAAGCTCCGCGGTCTGGACGCTTACCTCTCCCCCGAGATGAAGTCTACGGGTGAGGCCATCGGCTACGACGACAAGTTCTACCGCGCACTCTACAAGGCTCTGCAGGCTTCGGGTATGAAGCTCCAGAACTACGGTACCGTCTTTGCCACCATCGCGGACAAGGACAAGCCCGAGTGTCTGCCCCTCATCCGCCGCTTCTACAACCTGGGCTTCAACATTGAGGCTACCTCAGGTACCGCCAAGTTCCTCAAGGAGAACGGCATCCGCACCCACGTGGTGGCCAAGCTGGACGAGGACAGCGACGAGATCCGCGAGGCTCTGGCGCAGGGGTACATCGCCTACGTCATCAACACCCGCGACGTGGATTCCATGGGTTCTGCCAACGACGGCGCCCTCATCCGCCGCTTCGCCATCGAGAACAACGTCACCACCATGACCTCGCTGGATACCGTGAAGGTGCTTCTCGACGTTCTGGAGGAGACCACCCTGACCATTTCGACCATTGATTCGTAATGTGGGGCTTTGCCCCACGCCCCACCAAGGGCTCTGCCCTTGGAACCCGCTCAAACCCTTTTTGAAAAAAGGGTTTGAGAATCCCAAAAACTTTCAAAAAAGTAGTTTTGGAGACATTTTTGA
>JAZRIF010000119.1:0-7896 GCA_045645165.1 Eubacteriales bacterium | reverse complement strand
CCGGTGAGACCGAGGAGGATTTCAATGAGCTGGCCGAGTTCATCACCGAGGCCAAATTCGAGCACGCCGGTGTGTTCACCTACTCCCGCGAGGAGGGTACCCCCGCCTACGACTTTGAGGGTCAGATCGACGAGCAGCTCAAGCAGCATCGCATGGACATCCTCATGCGTACCCAGATGAATATCAACACCGCCCGCAACGAAAGCCGCATCGGTTCGGTAATCACCGTGCTCTGCGAGGCCTACGATCCCGTCAACGAGTGCTACTACGGCCGTTCCTCCGAAGATGCCCCCGACATCGACGGCAAGGTGTTCTTCCGTTACAACGGCGAAGAGCGCATCATGCCCGGTTCTATGGTCAAGGTCAAGGTCCGCGAGGTGGTGGACTACGACGTCTACGGCTTCGCCATGAAGCCTGAGAACGCCTGAAAAACGAGGGGCTCTGCCCCTGCCCCCCGCTCAGAACCTCCTTGAAAGAAGGTTCCGAGACCTCCAAGAACTTTCTGTAAAGTATGCAAACAGGCTGAAATTCGTATATGAAAGAGGTGCTTATATGGCTAACCAAAAGAAAAAGGGCATGAACCTGCCCAACAAGCTGACCGTTCTCCGCATTTGTCTCGTCCCCGTTTTCATCGTGGTCATGATGCTCCCTACTTCGGTGCTGGATCCCATTATCAGCGGTCTCATCGGTGTGGCCATCTTCATTGTGGCCTCTTTCACCGATATGCTGGACGGCAAGATCGCCCGTAAGTACGGTCTGGTCACGGATTTTGGCAAGCTCATGGATCCCTTGGCCGACAAGTTCATGGTCATCGGCGCTCTGACGGTCATCTTGTACCGCGCTGAAACCGATGCTCTCCGCCTGTTCTACACCCTGATCCTGCTGGTGGTGGTCTTCCGCGAGCTGGGCGTGTCTGCCCTGCGTCTGGTGGCTTCCTCCTCTTCGGGTGCCGTGGTCGCCGCCAATATGCTGGGCAAGATCAAGACCGTCACCCAGATCATCTTCGTCAGCACGGTATTCATTGAGCCCGCCATCTATGCCATCCCTGCCCTGAAGGAGCTCCTGCCCACCTGGTGGATCGACAACGTCCCCCTGTCCTACGTCACGGGCGCACTGACCCTGCTGTTCACCGTTTGGTCGGGTATCAACTACTTCATCGGTATGTGGAAGTACCTGGATCCCGAAAAATAAGTTTCAACCGCACCGCCGTCGGGACACACTTCCCGACGGCGTTTTTGAGTAATGCAACGGTTCGTTGCGGAATTTCCTGCGTCCGTCGCTTGATTTACGGACGAAAAAGCTGTATAATGACCTCATCACTACCCTCAAAGGAGGAACAAACATGACCTTAGGACAAAAGATCACGGCTCTCCGAAAAGCACGGGGCATGACCCAGGAGGAGCTTTCGGAGGCGATTGGGGTCACCCGCCAAACTATTTCCAAATGGGAGTTGGACGCCTCCACCCCCGACCTGGACTACCTCTGCAAGCTCTGCGACCTCTTCGGAGTAACGGCAGACGATCTGATCCGGCCAGAAAAAGAGGCTATTGAAGCAACGGAAGCCGCTACAACGTCCGTATCCGCCCCCGCGCCGGTCAGCCAACCTGAACCGGCTTCGCAATCCCCCTCCAAACAGATCACCGGCCTCCGTTTTACCGGCTGGGTTCTGTTTATTTTCGGACTTGTCCTGACACAGGTCGCCCTACTGTTCATCCTCTTCGACTCCGACTCTACCGCCCTCTGGCTCTTTGCGGGGCTCTTCATTGTCATTGGCTTGGAGCTATTTCTCGTCCGTTGGAAGCCCCTGTTCATCGTTATGTGGACAGTATGGCTACTTTGGACCGGCTCGCCAATCATTTTGACGCGCGCAATCTTCTTTTTCTTTTTTTCACAGGATGCCCTATTCCCCATAAACTGGGCTTTCATTTTCCTGGCCTTATGGGTCTTCTACACCGCCTTCTGCATCGGCGTAACGGTTGCCGTGATTTGTAAGCATATCCGCTCCAAACGCGTCAAGCGGTAAACGAACGTAGCTTTCAAATTTGGGTTTATCGGTCAGGGGCTTTGCCCCTGGACCCCACCAGAACCCTTTTTGAAAAAAGGGTTCTGGACTCCCCAAAACTTTCAAAAAACATTGATAAATAATCCTTTTTTGAAAGTTTTTGAAGAGAGTCCAGAGAGGAACTCTTTTTAAGAAGTTCCTCCCTCGCGTTCTCCCGCTCCCCTATAAACTGCAATTCTCACCACGCCAAAACAGCCGAGGAGCTCACCACTCCCCGGCTGTTTCTTATGCCTGACAACACGCTTTCCAATACTCCAGCGTCCGCTGGATCCCCTCGTCGGCGTCCTTCCCGCGGCACTCAAACTTAAACCCGGGGGCGCTTTCGATGGTCAGCACCCCGTCAAAGCCCCACTCCCGAAGGGCCTCGGCCACGGCGGGGACATCCAGACTTCCCTGCTCCAGGAACCAATGCACGTCACTCACGCCGTCATTGTTGTGGAGATGCATCTCAAAGACAGGGAAATCCTTGGTGGCAAGGGCGGCTTTGAAGTCTTCTGCACCGGGCGCATCCACCGCAAGATGCTCGTCGGGACTATTGGTAAACAGAGCCTTCCCGCTTTGGTTCTGCCCCCGCATGCGAATGAACAGATGTCCGATATCCACCAGATACCCCATGCGGTCGTTCCCTTTCAGGTGATTGATCTGCGCCCGCTCGTCGGCGGTCAGACCGAAATCCTCCACCGCTACCTTGCAATCAGGCACGGTTGCCAGCACGGTGTCCAGATAAGCGCCGATGCCCTTCCCGCTCCGAATGGGCTGGGGGACGTCAAAGGATAGCACGGCGATGGAGCCGTGGGCTTTTTGCCAATCCGCAATGGCGCGGATACCCGCTTCAAAAACCGCAACCGCCTCGCTCTCGTGACTGCGGGGGAGGCAGTAGTGAACGGTAAACACCACCCCCGTCTCGGAGACGGCGGCGGCAACCGCGTCGGCGGTGGCGGGGTCGGATATGGCGTTCACGAACTGCGCACCGTGGACGCTGACCGAGGGACAGCCGTGGGCGGCAAAAAAGCGGATATTTTCCACCATGGTGCGGTGGGGATAGTGCCAGATGGCGAGACCTTGGATCATGGAAAAGACTCCTTTCGGGAGAATGTACCCACTAATTATATCATATAAAAAGCAAAAAAGCAAGTTTTACGTGGCAGTTCGAGCAAAAATATTGACAAATCCACCAAAATGCGCTATACTATACGTACCAAACAGTGGCATTTTGCCACCCCCATTCAGGAGGTATACTATGAAAACCAAACGCATCCTCTGCGCCATTCTGGCATCTCTTATATTGTCCGCCCCCATGGCCGCCTGCACGTCGGGCGGAGGGAACACCGATACGACGGTTGGAGAAAACGTCGTTACGGATGCGCTGACCGAAGCCCCCACCGAAGCGGCAACCGAGGCCGAGACAGAGGCTCCCGATCTGTCCCTCAAGCTGGTGGTAGACGGGCAAAGCGACTACACCATTGAATACGGAAGCGAGACCACCCGAATCGCCGGCTATACCCTGCGGGACACGCTGACGCAACACACGGGAGCTGTTCTACCCGTAAAGTCTGCGACCGAGTTGGAGGAAGGCAATAAATTCTATATCACTCTTCACTCCGACGTTGACAATGAACTGGAGCTTGGCAACTACGGCTATTCTCTCGCCATCGAAGGAACCGGCATTCACATTCTTGCCAATAGCCTTGCGGGCTTTGACAAGGCCATTACCCGCCTCATGTCCGACTGCGCCGACGGGCAGACCGTGAAGGTCCCTGCCGATTATACCGTCACCGAGCAGCTGAATTGGGCGTCCGACTATGTTCTCGAGGGCAACGATTTCAAGACTGAGTATATCGACGGTATGTTCTACAACGACAAGAACGATTCCGTGGCCTACGTCTCCAACGCCATGTGGCATATGTTCGGTTTGGTGGACGACGGACAGGGTCTGGTCTACCGCTTCGGCAACGAGCCCACCTGGTACGAGTGGATGTCCGAAAAGATGGCCTGGAGCGGCAACGCGAGCTACATCGGCGAGCTCAAGGGCAAGCTTCGCTCCTTCCCCCAGGTCTCCACGGGCTACATGTGGTCGTGGGGCTCCTTCCCCTACTGGAAGGTAGACAACTGCTACTCCATCCACTACGACGGTACCTTCCGCTACATCGCGGCGGTCTACGACGTGATCGCCTGGGAGGGCAGCACCGACTTCCTCTTTGAGCAGGACGGCGATACCGCAGGCGGTCAGTACAGATCGGTAGATGCCTCCAAGGGTCGCACCGTGCTGGACAAAACCGAGGCTTGCATGAATTACATCCTGGAGTATCTCCACGGCAAGGAAGGCTACATTCAGCTCACCGAGGAGTCTACCTACCTGAACGCCGACGGCTCCGAACGTTTCGACTACGTCATTGACACGGGTGAGTACTGCTGGAACAACACGGGCAAGGACGGCTCCAACGCCTCCAACTACTGGGATAACCTCTGCTTCGGTAACTACGACGGCTATTCCAACGCCCTGTTCTACAACACCCTCTACTCCATGGCGGGTATCTACCGCATGCTGGGCGGCGAGTACACCGCCAAGGCCGAGGAGCTGGAGCTTCTCGCCATCACCGTCAAAGAGAAGTTCAACGAAATGTACTGGTCGGAAGAAACGGGGCGCTACATCGCCTGCATCGACACCGACGGCCGCAAGGTGGACTTCGGTCTGACTTTCCACAATTTCGAGATCCTGAAATACGGTCTGGCAGACGCCGACAAGGCCAAGTCCATCTTCGACTGGATCGACGGCGACCGCATCATTGAGGGCGAGGAGCGTACCGGCGCGGCCATTCTCTCCTACGGTCAGAACATTCAGAAAGCCATTTCCCGCCGTCAGCTCAAGGATCTGGAGGATCGCGGTCTTCGTCTGGCGGCTGTGACCAACACCATTCCCATCAACAACCGAGAGAATCAGAAGCTCAAGGTGGCTTGGTGGCACGGCCCTGCGGGCATCAACGTTTGGGGTAGCGCTTCCTACGGCATGCATCTGGAGAACGGCGGCTACATCTTCTACCCCGTTTTCTACGAGCTCATGGCCCGCACCGAGTACGAGGGCGCCCAGTCCACCACCGACCGTCTGGCCGACATCGCCAAGGTGTACGAGTATAACCGACTGGTCTCCGATTTGGCCGCCAGCGGCTCCACCAACTGGCTGGAGGGTCTCAACGGTGAGTTCCCCGAGAGCGGTCTGGTTCCCGCCACCTACCTGTACAGTCTGGTGGGTGCCTCCGCCGAGTACGACGGCCTGCACATCGCTCCTGCCTTCAACGACGTCTACGAGTACATGGGTGTCAAAGAGCTGAAGTACGGCGGCAAGGCATACGGCGTACAGGTGAACCGCGACGGCTCCTGCGTGATCACCGCCACCGACGGCGCCATGGACATGACCCTGCACTACACCCCTGTCCGTTTCTCCACCATGGAGTACACCATAACCGTCCTGAACGCTGACGGCACCACGACCGCCTCCACCGTGACCCCCGACGAGAGCGGCGTCATCCACGTCGAGCTGAAGGCCGAGGGCGTGGCAAACGTGACGGTTGCGCCGGTGCTGAAATAATATCCACGTAATATCTTCGGGACGCCGCACGCACGTGCGGCGTCCTTTTTTCCACCTTCCTCTTGCAAAATCCTGCCAAATGTGCTATACTATATATTTGTAGATCATTCATCAAGGAGTATCTCATGAAAATCTTTTTGCGCTGTCTCGGGATGTACCCGAAGGAGAGCATTTTAGCCCCCCTGTTCAAGCTACTCGAGGCCTGCTTTGATCTCTGCGTGCCTCTGGTGGTCGCCGCCATCATAGACAAGGGTATTGGCGGAGAGAACACCGCTCTGGTCTGGCAGCTTTGCGGCGTGTTGGTTCTGCTTGCTTTCATCGGCCTGGCCTGGGCCATCACCGCTCAGTATTTCTCCGCCAAGGCCGCCGTGGGCTCAGCCGCTCGTCTCCGCCACGACCTCTTTGCCCACATGCAGTCCTTCACCTACGCGCAAACCGATCGCGTGGGCACTTCCTCCATGATCACCCGCATGACCAGCGACATCAACCAACTGCAATCGGGTGTCAACATCACCCTGCGCCTGTTGCTCCGCTCCCCCATCATCGTTTTCGGCGCCATGATCATGGCCTTCACCATCGACGTAAAGTTGGCTCTCATCTTCGTCGCCGCCATTCCCCTGTTGGCCGTCGTAGTCTTCGGCGTTATGCTGGGCGGAATCCCGCTCTACCGTAAGGTGCAGAACCGTCTGGATCGCGTCACCGCCGTGACCCGAGAGAATCTGTCGGGCGTACGCCCCGTCCGCGCCTTCTGCAAGGAGGATGAGGAGATCAGCCGCTTCTCGGTAGCCAACCGCGAGCAGACTTCCCTGCAAAACAAGGCGGGCATCCTGACCGCCATCATGAATCCCGTCACCTACATCATCGTCAATCTGGCCGTCATCCTGCTCATCCGCGAGGGTGCTTTCGCCGTGGACGGCGGGAACATCACCCAAGGTCAGGTGGTAGCGCTGGTCAACTACATGGGGCAGATCCTCGTGGAGCTGGTCAAGATGGCCACCTCCATCTTCACCGTCACCAAGGCCGTAGCCTGCGGCAACCGCATCGGCGCGGTGCTGGATATGCCCACGGGCATGGCGGTCATTCCCTCCCCCGATGGCACGCCCGCCCCCGCTCCCGATGCCCCCGCCGTAGCCTTTGACGGGGTATCCCTAACCTATGAAAAGGGCGGCGCTCCTTCCCTGCAGGACGTGACCTTTACCGCCACCCGCGGCCAGACCGTGGGCATCATCGGCGGTACGGGCTCGGGTAAGACTACACTTGTGAACCTCATTCCTCGCTTCTACGACGCCACCGAGGGAACCGTTACGGTAAACGGCCGCGACGTAAAGAGCTACGATCCCGCCGATCTGCGTACCCGCATCGGCGTTGTCCCCCAAAAGGCCGAGCTGTTCAAGGGCAGCATTCGCTCCAACCTGTGCTGGCGGAAGGAAAATGCCACCGATGATGAGCTGTGGGCAGCCCTGGAAGCCGCCCAGGCGGCGGATTTCGTCCGCCAAAAGGAGGGCGGGCTGGATGCTCCCGTGGAGCAAAAGGGCCGTAACCTGTCGGGCGGTCAGCGTCAGCGCCTCACCATCGCCCGTGCCCTGGTGGGAGAACCCGAGATCCTGATTCTGGACGACAGCGCATCCGCCCTGGACTTCGTCACAGACGCCCATCTCCGCAAGGCTCTCCGCGACCTTCCCTCCAAGCCAACGACCTTCATCATCTCCCAGCGCACCTCCTCCATCCACGCCGCCGATCTCATTCTGGTGTTGGACGATGGGCGCGTGGTGGGTATGGGCAAGCACGACGACCTGCTGTCCTCCTGCGAGGTCTACCGCGAGATCCACGAGTCTCAGTTCAAGGGAGGTGAGGCACAATGAAAAAGACGACCAAATCCGCAAGCACCGTCGCCACCCTGCGGAAAGTGCTCCGCTACCTCAAGCATTACCGCCTGCTCTTTGCTCTGTCCCTGCTCCTTGCTGTGGTCGTGGTGGGTCTGACCCTGTACTTCCCCATCCTGACGGGTGACGCCATCGACCTCATCATCGCCCCCGGTCAGGTGAATTTCGACGCTCTGTGGCCTCTGCTCCTGAACGGCGCCATCATCATCGGCATCACCGCCCTGTGCCAGTGGCTCATGAACATCTGCAACAACCGCATCACCTTCGGCGTGGTGCGCCGTCTGCGTTACGATGCCTTTGAGCGCATCCAGTCCCTCCCCCTGTCCTACCTGGACAAGCGCACCGTGGGCGACACGGTCAGCCGT
>JAZRIF010000118.1:0-3427 GCA_045645165.1 Eubacteriales bacterium | reverse complement strand
TCAAAAAGGGTTCTGGTGGGGTCCAGGGGTGAAACCCCTGGCCGATAAACTGCAATTTACAAATCCGGGCTCTCGCCCTCGTAGAACTTATCTCCGTCGGGACGGAGACCCTGACTAAAGCCGTTTTCGGGGAGGGGGATGAGGGAGGCGCGCTGGATGGAGGTAATGCCGTCGAAGAGGGGGATGCGGATGTAGGATTGGGTGTAGTAATTATCCAGGTTCACCTCGGCGTCGTAGAGGGCGAAGGGGACGGGAGCTCCATCGCGGGAGGGCTCCAGAGACAGGCTACGGGCGGGTGCGGGGAGAGTCAGCACCTCGGTTTTGCCGTCGCCGCCGCTGTAGAGGACGGCGATCACCTCGCCGCCGTTGCCGTCGGATTCCGAGCGGAATTTGCGGACGATGATCTCGGCGCCCTCCAGAGGGATGGCGCCGCCGGCGGTGGTGATCTGAAAGACCAGCTTGCCCTGCCCTGTCATTTGATCAGTCAAGCCTCCATGGGGGCGGTCGGGGACGGAGGGGGCGGTTGGCGGCACTTGCGGCATTTGCGGCACTTGCGGTGTCTGCTGGCTTTGTTGGTTGGTTCTTGTATTTCGTTCCATGGGTACCTCCTTGGGGTGGCGTTTCCTTCCATCCTATGCCGAAGGAACGAAATTGGTGTGGAGCACTTGACAAAAGCGGGGAAATGCGGTATACTATTGTCAGAGAAACGAAAAGGGAAGTGCGTATATGGAAAAGAAGGATCAGAAAGTAAAAAAGCCCGTTGTCGGGCGGTGTGAGGACTGCGAGTTCTACGACTACGACGAGGAGTTGGACGCCTACGTATGCCAGGTGAATCTGGACGAGGACGAGATGATCTCCTTCATCTCGGGACAGACGGGACGGTGCCCCTATTATCGGTATTACGACGAGTATAAGAGTGTGCATAAGCAGATTTGACGGCGGATCGAACAAGAAATTGACCTTTGCCTATTATGATGTACCCGCATATATGTATATCATAACAATGCTTATAGCAGATTGTTTCTATATCTCAACGGTCATTTTAGGAGAATATCTTGGAAAAAGGAAACGCTTAAAGGAGCGCTCTGCTTTGGTGGCAAATGAGCAGGCTTAACGGATCAATTATTGTAAGGTGGTAAATATGAAACGTATAATAGGCCAAATCGCTCTGTTTGTTTTATCGTTTACTTTGTTCGCTTGCATATATATTGGTGTTTTCAAAATATCCTTGATCGCGTTTCTTATTCTTCTGGCTGTTTTGGCTTTATATAGCGTTTGTATGGGAATCGGTGAAAAAAGTATGCAGGAATTGAAGAAATACGAGCAAAAGCTAATCCATTTCGGCTTGAACGAAAAAGATCACCCAAAAATATTGATGTTTTCGTTATTCACTCTTTCTCCCGCATATTTTTGCGTTATGCTTGTAACAGCGGTTCCGCTATACACATACGAGGTTTGGCTGATCACGGTTTTCCCCTGTATCCTGTTAAACTGCCTTCCCATGAGCAGTGTATTAGAGGAATATCATGGATTAACACGCAAGAAAATGCCTTTTGTGATATGCAGCATATTGATTACAACATTGCTTTGTTTCATAGGAATCATCGTATCAAATTTGTTCTTAAAATAGTTTTATTCAATGCTGAAAGAGGTAAACATGAAACGGATAGTTTTGATAATATTTGCAATAACGCTAAGCTTTTCACTTAGTTCTTGCTCTCCCCAATGGACACGCGAGGATATTTCAAAGGCACACACGGTGGAAATAACAAAGTATCATGACGAAGATCCCAATGTACAGGATATCTACACCATTTCGGATGCGGAAACGGTTCGGAATCTTTGCAATACCTTTTCGGTTCTTGCTTTAAAAGATACCCATATAAAAGAAACAGTCGAGAAATCATTTTATATCCGTTTCATCGGTAACGGTGGGGAGATCGACCATGTTACGGTGATTGCAGGACATAATACGCTTCAGGATCAGCACGGTGATCTATACAAGATCACCGACGAAATGGATTTGGAGCACTACTTGCATGAGATTATTGAAGGAGCTCCGTCAAAAATTGTGCGTGAGCCCGAGGAAAATTACAGTCTTCATATATTATATGCTCCGGCGGAAAATTCTACTTTCGGGGAAAACGTTGAACCGCCCGTATGGGCTTGGTCGTATCAAAAGGAAGTGCCCAAGGAGCTGGCTATCGAGATTGATTGTATGAACGGTGAGCCGTATATGGAAATCAAGGTTAACGGCAGTATTGCATCATATATGCTATCGGCCGACGAATGGGAGATGATAAAGGATCGTACACCGAGCGTTGACGGTGCCAAGAAGGTGAGATGGCGAATCAGGATCGATCCTGTCTATCATAGCGAATTAGAGCCTTATTGCACGGATTGGAGCTGCTTTTATATTACGGAGAATCCTTGAACTATATAGAGAATCATATAGCCCTCGTTCCGGTTGGAGCGAGGGCTATCCATATATATGGCATATTTGTTTACTTGGACGGCAGTTGCATGTGCTTACACAGATCCCTCAGCGGGCACTCCCCGCAAGCCGGTGACCGTGCCATACAGGTATCCCGCCCGAACTGGACGATGCGGTGGCAGAAGTCGCTCTGCTCGGCGGGTTCGATGAGGGGGGTGAGGATGCGCTCCACCTTGAGAGGCTCCTTGACGGTTTCGGGGTAGAACCCCAACCGCCCGCAGATGCGGATACAGTGGGTGTCGGTGACCACGCCGCCCTTCTTATAGATATCCCCCAGCAGAAGGTTGGCGATCTTGCGCCCCACCCCGGGCAGCGCCAAGAGAGCGTCCATGTCGTCGGGGACGATGCCGTTGTATTCCTCTACGAGGATGCGGCAGGCGTCCTTGATGTTCTGCGCCTTGGTGTGATACAGCCCGCAGGGGCGGACGATGGCTTCGATATCCTCGATGGCTCCCTCGGCCATGGATTCCACGGTGGGGAACTTTTCAAACAGATCCTTGCAGACGATATTCACTCGCGCGTCGGTGCATTGAGCCGACAGGCGACCCATGACCAGGAGCTTCCAGCTCTCCCGCAGGAGAAAGTCCCACTCGCCCCCATGCTGACCGCCCCATTCCAGAGCGCAGACTACGTCGGGGTAGACGGACTTCAGCCGCTCTACAATTTCCTTCATGCGGGAAATTTCGGCGGCTTGCTTTTTCGTAATGCGTTTGGTTGCCATGGGATCCCTCCTTTCGGGTCTGGATTCATTATACATGATTTGCGAGGGATTGTCAAGAGGGGAAGGTAAATTGGAGTTTATCGGCCAGGGGCTTTGCCCCTGGACCCCACCAAAGAACTTTTTGAAAAAAGTTCTTTGGAATCTCAAAAACTTTCAAAAAGGGTTATTTATCAATATCTTTTTTGAAAGTTCTTGAAGGGTGTCCAGAGGGA
>JAZRIF010000117.1:0-9341 GCA_045645165.1 Eubacteriales bacterium | reverse complement strand
CCAGAACCCTTTTTGAAAAAAGGGTTCTGGACTCCCAAAAACTTTCACAAAGGGTTATTTATCAATGTTTTTTGAAAGTTTTGAAGATTCCAAAGGGACTTTTTCAAAAGTCCCTTTGGTGGGGGTTGAGGGGGCAACGCCCCCTCGACAAACCCAAATTTGAAATAATGGAATGACTATGAATAACAACCAATCCAAATCCCGTATTCTTGCGGTGGTAGGCTCCACGGCCAGCGGCAAGACATCTCTTGCGGTGGCACTTGCCAAAGAATTTGGCGGCGAGATCGTGTCCTGTGACTCCATGCAGATCTACAAGGGCATGAACGTGGGTACCGCCACTCCCGATGCATCCGAACGGGAGGGCGTGCCCCATCATCTTATGGACTTCGTAGACCCCACTGACCCGAAGGGCTACTCCTGCGCCGACTACGTCACCGATGCCCGTGCCGCCGTGACAGACATTTTGAACCGTGGTAAACTCCCCATCCTTTGCGGTGGCACGGGGCTTTATCTCGATGCCTTTCTGCGGGGCGGCTCTTTTGAGGTCACCGACAGCGACCCGGCTCTGCGCGCCGAGCTGTGTGCTTTGGCCGAGCGGGAAGGGAACGAGGCCCTCCACGCCATCCTCACGGAGTTGGATCCTGAGACCGCCGCTACCGTCCATCCCAACAACGTCAAGCGTGTCGCCCGCGCCATCGAAATCTGTAAGACCACGGGGCGCAAAAAAAGTGAGCTGGACCGTGAGTCCCGTGAACCCGAGTCTCCCTATGACGCCACCGTCATCGGCTTGCGCTACGAGAGCCGTCAGCTTCTTTACGATCGTATCGACCGACGCGTGGATATCATGATGGAGCAGGGACTTTTAGACGAGACCCGACGACTGCGGGACATGGGGGTCTTTGAAACCTGTCAGACCGCCGCTCAGGCCATCGGCTACAAAGAACTGTTTCCGTATCTGGACGGGGAATTGCCCTTGGAGCTTTGCGTGGAGACCCTCAAGATGGCAACCCGCCGCTACGCCAAACGGCAGATCACCTGGTTCGCCGCAAAGCCCTACGTAAGCTGGATCACCTGCGATACGATTCTGGCCGGGAAACCAATTGTAAAGAATTTTGAAGATATTGTAAACAATGCGAAAACCCTCTTTTAATAAGAGGGTTTTTGTGGTATACTAATAGTTGTAGTATATAATAGGGATAGCTATGCCAATTTCGATATCGAATGGAGCGGAAAGGAGAGAGGATGCCGGATATGGATCTGTATAACTTGAAAGATCGGATTCCTCTGCCTCCCGGAGTCTCTCGCAAGCGTTCTCCCAAACGGCGCAAGCCGGGGCGTGCCAAGGCACTTTTAGGGGTGGGTTTCATTCTGCTCATGCTGGGTGTCATTGGCTTCTCGGTGTATCAGGTCGCCAGGCATATCACCGTGGGGCTCAATACCCTGCGTACCCAAGAAATCCTGGACGAATCCTACGTGGAGTTGGAGTTCTATATTTTCCGCGACGAGCAGCCCCTTATGGTCGAAGGGAGCGATACCTATCTGTACGCCGTGCCCAATGGTGGCCGCGTAGGAGTGGGGCAACCCCTTGGAACGGCTTATGCCGTGGGGGATGCCGCTTTGTCCGCTGACCTGCAGAGTAAACTGGACGCCTATGGAGCGCGCATGGAGCTTTTGCGAGCATTGGGCGGTTTGGGTACCCCTGCTGATGCCAGAGATGCCGCTGAGGCGGTAGATCGCAATTACCTCGGTTTGCTGGAAGCCGCCACAAGAGGAGATCTCTCGGCGGTGGCGGGCTATGTGGACGGTATGCAGGATGGTCTGGGGCGCTATGACATACTCACGGGTGCGTCGGGCAGTCAGTCTCTGTCCTCGCTGGAGCAGGAGCGTGCCGCGCTGGTGGCAGGGCTGTCTCCGCTGGTGCATATGACCGCCGAACGAAGCGGATACTTCTACTACGATTGCGACGGATATGAGTCCGTCTTTGCCTACGATCTTCCCATGACCATGACTCCTGCCGATTTTACTGCCTTGACCGCGGAAGGGGCACGGGAGAATCCTGACGGAATCATAGGAAAAATGGTCTATAATCCCACTTGGTATGCCGCCGCCTACATCCCTCTGTCGGATGAAGCGTTGGAGGTGTTCCAGCAGGGTGTCCGATACGGAGCAACCTATACCATGCGGGTCACCGACGGCGCTGACGTTGAGCTGGATATGACCATTTTGCGGCTGGTGCCCGATGAGGGCGGCGCGCTGGTGGTGTTCCGCTCTGAGGATATGCCCGACGGCTTTGATTTCCCCCGCAGCTTTACCGCCGAGACCGTGGCTTTGCAGGTCAGCGGCTATCGCATCCCCACCGAAGCACTGGTTACCCTGCGCTCTCGCAAGACGGGAGAGGAGGTTCGTGGTGTGTACATTCTCGCGGGTAACGTGGTGGAGTTCCGCAAAATCAGCATCGTGGTGGCGCGGGATGGCTACGTCATCGCCAACACCTTCGAGCATATGAAGGAGTACCTGGACTCCCTCCCCGAGGAGGAGCGGGAGGCGCATACCGCCGACGGCTGGGAATACCTGGGGTTGAACGATAATATCATCACCGGCGGAAACGAGCTGTACGAAGGAAAAGTGATCGGATAAAACGCAGGTGGCTACCGTGTTTTCGGTCATACGTCTTTCTTACATTGCCATAAAATAGGCTTTTGCGTCTGCAAAAGGCTTCATCCGTTTTGCATTTTGCATTCTGCATTTTACAAAGGAGTCCATATGGATTACACATACATCGACCGTAATCTCGCCCGCGTGAAGGACGATCTTGCGAAGGCCTGCGAGGTGGGTGGCTACCCGCCCGACGGGGTACTGCTTACCGCCGCCATCAAGTCGGCGGAGGTGGAGGAGATCAACTATCTCCACCGTACCCTTGGTATTCACTGCGTGGGTGAGAATCGCGTGCAACAGCTTCTGGAGCGCTACGACAAGCTGGACAGGGAAGGACTTTCCATCCACTTTATCGGCACGCTGCAGACCAATAAAGTTAAGTACATCATCGATAAGGTGGATATGATCCAGTCCCTGGATTCTGAAAAGCTCGCCCGCGAAATTGAGAAGCAGGCAGCCAAGGCAGGGCGGGTCATGGACGTGCTCATCGAGATCAACTCGGGGAGCGAGATCAGCAAGAGCGGTATTTCTCCTGAGGATACACGGGCGTTCGCCCATCGCATCACGGGCGGGGACTATCCCCACCTCCGTCTGCGGGGATTTATGACTATGGCGCCCAAGTCCACCGAGGCCGAGTACCGCGCCATCTTCGCAGGGGTGAGAACCCTGTGCGAGTCGGTCTGGACGGAGTTGCCCGTGAAGGATCAGCGCATGGAGCTGTCCATGGGTATGTCTGAATCCTACATACCCGCCGCCGCCGAGGGCGCCACCATGGTGCGGGTCGGTCGCGGTTTGTTCGTCAAAGAAACTGATTGAAATCGGTTTAAATGTAAGCAAATTCAATTCACATAAATCAAAGCAAGAGGAGCCAACCAACATGAAGAACTTTTTCAAGAAACTCAACAAGGGTAACGACGTAGAGCAGGATGATCTGAATCTGGACTACGGCGATTTCTACATGGGCAAGGACAACCGCGCTGAGGATCAGCGTCGTTCTGACCGAGGTGAAGACCGTCGCGCTGACGAGCAGTATCGTGAGGAACCTGCTGCCGATCGCCGCGCGGAGCGTAGTGCAAGCGGCTATTACGACACCCCCAAGGCAAGCCGTGGCGGCTACGAGGAGCCCGATTTCCAAAGCGACAACACTCGCTACTATGATGGCGACCGCACTGCAGAGCGTCCCGTGGAGCGCGTTGTGGAGCGTCCCGTGGAGCGCACCGAGTCGGCTGTGAAGCCTCGTGAGACCTGGCAGGAGGCTGATGCCCCCGGCTACCGCCCCAATTCCGCCGAAGCTGCTCCCGAGCAGGCTCCCGTGTTCACTCCCGCCCCCGCTCCCGAGTATCTGTACTTCACCCCCTCCACCTACCGCGACTGCCGCGAGGGTATCGTCAAGGGCCTCTCTACGGGTCACGTGGTGGTGGTCCGTCTCCGCAATCTGGAGGCTAACGACGTGCTTCGCCTCTTCGACTACATGATGGGCGCTGTACTGGCCCTGGATGGCGAGCTGGTTCGTCCTGCCGCAACCACCGTGGTGCTGGTTCCCAAGGATGTGGAGCTCAACGAAGATGATATTGAGCCCGACGACGAAGAGCTTGAAGACGAGGAATACGAGGAAGAGTACGAGGACGAAGAGTCTGCGGAAGAGTATGAGGATGAGGAGTCCGAAGAAGAGTACGAAGACGAAGAAGAGTACGAGGAGGATTCCTACGAAAACGGCGAGTACGGCTCCTACGACGATGACGAGGATGACGAAGAGTCCGAGGAAGAGTACGAGGAAGAAGAAGAGTACGAAGAAGAGTACGACGACGAAGAGTACGACGAAGAATACGAGGAAGATTACGAGGAAGATTACGACGAAGAGTATGAAGATGAATACGAGGAGGACTCCGAGGAGGATGTCTGATACCGTTTCTCGTTTGATTTTCTGTGAAAGAGGAGGATTCTGACCATGGCCGCCTTGTATGTGGTCGTACAATGCGTACTGATCTTTATCGACGTTCTGTCGGTGGCTATGTTCGCCCGAGCCATCCTCAGCTGGTTTACCATGGGGGAGCAGACGAAGATCGGCGCTTTCCTGTATGTGGTGACCGAGCCTGTCATTATTCCTATTCGCGCCCTATGCGCTCGCTTTGGCTGGTTTCAAGGCTTACCCGTGGATATGCCTTTCCTCATCACCATGGTCGTGATGTCCTTTGCGAGCATTTTCCTGCAGGCGGCAATCATATGAGCCGTTTGACAGCCTTGCAAAGCGAGGACATCCGTCTCCTGCTCGCCCGCCTCGACGATCTCTGTGACCGCGGGGCGAGAGGGGAGGCGGGGGTCAGCGCCTATCTCACTCCCCGTGAGGCCAAGTACGCCCGTGCCCACCTGTCCTCCCGCATTTCGGCGGGATGTGCGGTGCTGTGGGGCGGCTACCCCGAGGCCGAGCGGGTACGGGTACTCATCCTGCCCGACTACACCGAGGGCTTGGTTGACCCCGAAGCCCTTGCATCCGACCCCGTGGCGGCTCTCCGCGGCGCGGGGCTGGACGATCTTTCAGACACTCTCCGCGAGGCCGTTTGCCCCATCCTTGTGAAGGGCTCGGGCTTCCGCGAGCTTTCCCACCGCGACTATCTCGGCTCTGTCCTGGGGCTGGGGTTGGAGCGGGACGCCATCGGAGATATCCTCATTCCCGACGCTCATTCTGCCATTCTGCTCACCGACTCCCGCGTGGGGGATTTTCTGACCACCCAACTGGAGAAGGTGGCTACCGATACCGTGAAGGTCAGCCGTCTGCCCGAGGGGACACCCCTGCAGGGGACGAGACGCCTCCAACCCATCACCGACACCGTCGCATCCGAGCGGCTGGACTGCGTGGTGGCCGCTCTCTGCAATCTTTCCCGTGAAAAGGCGCAAATGACCGTGAGATCGGGGATCGTGGAACTGGATTATGAAATCTGCGAGGCCTGCGATACCACCGTGGAAGCACCCGCGACAATTTCCGTGCGGGGCTTTGGCAAGTACGCCGTCCATGCCTTTGACGGGACGACCCGGAAGGGAAGGGTGAGGCTCGTAGCGGGGAAGTACGTGTGAATGCAAAATGAAGAATGAAGGAGCTCCCCATGAACCCCTACGATAAATACAGCTCGGAGAGCGAGCTGCCCCGTCTGACGGATGACCTGATCAGGGGAAGGCTGAAAAAGAGCTTTCTCGCCAGCTTGGCGTTTTTCCTGTTCATGCTGGGGGGAATGCTGGTGGCCGCCGGTGTGTTTACGGCAGCTCCCATCTCCATAAAAAACCATACCGTTTTGGGAAATTATCCCGTTTATCACGTCATCTGTTGGGTGATTGTGGCCGTGATCTGGCTTGCGGCGGGTGGCGTTGCCGTTTACTTTGGCCGTGATGCGTGGAATGATTTTTCCGCATACCGCGCCCCCTATCACATTGTCAAGGCCAAGCTGACATCCGTTTCCTACGACGAATTTCAGGGGATGGTGTGGAAGCGCAGACATGGACACTACTACCGCGAAGCGGTATACAGAGACGAGTTCTGCTTTGACGGCATGGAGAATTTCCCCGTGTCAAGAAGTGCAGCGGAGCGCGCAAAGGAGGGGGATGAATACCTCCTTGTGGTCTTCGACAAGCACCCCACCAAGCCGATTTTTATCTTCAGCGCCGATGCCTATCGGTGGCCATAAAATTGAAAATACCGGCCTCCGCCCGCGGGCGCGCCGATATGATAAAAAGTAAATTCATACATAACATAAGGAGCTTTGAAAACCAATGTCCAAGGATTACAACAGCAGTCTGAATCTGCCCCAGACCTCCTTCCCCATGAAGGCGGGTCTGCCTCAGCGCGAGCCCGATACCCTGAAGTATTGGGAGAGCATCGACCTCTATAACGCCATGCTGGAGAAGAACAAGGATAACCCTCCCTTCATCCTCCACGACGGCCCTCCCTTCTCCAACGGCTTTATCCACATGGGTCACGCCTTGAACAAGACCCTGAAGGATTTCATCGTCCGTTCCCAGGCTATGATGGGTCACTACACCCCCTACGTGCCCGGTTGGGATAACCACGGTCTGCCCATTGAGCGCGCCATCGAGAACTCTAAGAAGAAGCTGAACAAGGAAATGACCGTTCCCGAGTTCCGCAAGGCCTGCGAGGACTTCGCCGAGGACTTCATCCAGAAGCAGATGGTGGGCTTCAAGCGCCTGGGCGTTGTGGGCGATTGGGAGCATCCCTATCGCACCATGGACCGCCACTTCGAGGGTCAGGAGGTCAAGATCTTCGGCCGTATGTTCGATAAGGGCTACATCTACAAGGGTCTCAAGCCCGTCACCTGGTGCCCCTTCTGCGCCACTGCCGTGGCCGAGGCCGACATCGAGTACAAGGACGATCCCTGTACCTCTGTTTACGTCAAGTTCCCCATGCATGACGATCTGGGTAAGCTGGGTGAGTTCGACCTCTCCAAGACCTTCTTCGTCATCTGGACGACTACTATCTGGACTCTGCCCGGCAACATGGGTATCTGCCTGCATCCTCGCGACAGCTACGCGCTGGTCAAGGCTGACAACGGCGAGACCTACATCATGGCCGAGGCACTCATGGAAAAGACTATGAAGATGGGCGGCTTTGAGAACTACGAGGTGCTGGCCACCTATCCCGGTCAGTTCTTTGAGAATATGCTGGCGAAGCACCCCTTCCTGGACAAGACCTCCCGTCTGGTCAACGCCGAGTACGTCACCATGGATTCGGGTACCGGTTGTGTACACACCGCCCCCGGTTTCGGTGCCGACGACTACCAGACTTGCATGCGCTACGGCATGGAGCTGGTGGTGCCCGTGGACGACTACGGCCGCCACACCGACTACGCAGGGAAGTACGCCGGCATGAAGACCGAGGAATCCAACCCCGTCATCAAGGCCGACATGGCCGAGAGCGGTATGCTCTTCGCCTCCGAGGAGATCATGCACTCCTACCCCCACCACGACCGCTGCAAGAAGCCCGTCATCTTCCGCGCCACTCCCCAGTGGTTCTGCTCCGTCGAGTCCTTCAAGGATCAGGCCGTCAAGGCTATTGAGAACGTGGAGTGGTTCCCGGCATGGGGCGGCGACCGCATGGAATCCATGATTCGCGAGAGAAGCGACTGGTGTATCTCCCGTCAGCGCCGTTGGGGTCTGCCCATTCCCGTGTTCTACTGCACCGAGTGCGAGAAGCCCGTGTCCACCCCCGAGTCCATCGACAAGATCTCCGCGCTCTTTGACGAGTTCGGCTCCAACGTCTGGTTCGAGAAGGAGGCCATGGAGCTGATCCCCGAGGGTCTGACCTGTCCTCATTGCGGCGGCAAGACCTTCACCAAGGAGAAGGACACTCTGGACTGCTGGTTCGACTCCGGCTCTACTCACTACGCTTGCCTCATGTACCGCACTCCCGACCTCTGGCCGGCTGACGTCTATCTGGAGGGCGCAGACCAGTACCGCGGTTGGTTCCAGTCCTCTCTGCTCACCTCCGTGGGCGCGCTGGATCGCGGCGCCCCCTTCAAGCAGGTTCTGACCCACGGCTGGGTGGTGGACGGCGAAGGCCGCGCCATGCACAAGTCTCTGGGTAACGGTGTGGATCCCTCCGAGATCATCAACAAGTACGGTTCCGATATTCTCCGCCTGTGGGCTGCCTCCTGCGACTACCACGTGGACGTCCGTTGCTCCGACGCCATCTTCCGTCAGCTCTCCGAGGTCTACCGCAAGATCCGCAACACCGCCCGCATCCTGCTGGCCAATATCGGTGACTTCAATCCCGATACCGACGCCGTGGCTGCAGCCGATCTCCAGCAGATCGACAAGTGGATCATCGCGCGTGCTAACGAGCTGACCAAAGTCTGCCGTGATGCCTACAACGAGTACGAGTTCCACATCGCATACAACGCGATCAACAACTTCTGCACCAATGATCTGTCCAAGCTCTACGTGGACATCACCAAGGATCGTCTCTACACCGACGGCAAGGCTACCCTGTCCCGTCGTGCCGGTCAGACCGCCATGTACACGGTTCTGTCCGCTCTGACCCGTCTGGTGGCGCCCATCCTCTGCTTCACCGCCGAGGAAATCTGGAAGGCTATGCCCCACGCCGCCGCCGAGGATGGCCGCAGTGTGTTCCTGAACGACATGCCCGCCTACGACGAGGCTCTGGCATTCGCCGAGGCTTCCAAGCTGGACGAGCTGTTCACCCTGCGTGACGACGTCATGAAGGCTCTGGAGCTGGCTCGCGCCGCCAAGATGATCGGTAAGTCTCTGGATGCCAAGGTGACCGTCTACACCGCTGACGAGACCCAGTACGCCATCCTGAACGGCTTTGCCGCAGAGCTTCCCACCATGTTCATCACCTCTCAGGCCACCGTGGTGAAGGGCGAGGCTCCCGAGGGCGCCTTTGCCGAGACCGTATCGGGTATCGCCGTGCTGGTTGAGCCCGCCGACGGCGAGAAGTGCGACCGTTGCTGGATGTACACCACCGCTCCCCTCTTTGACGGGGAAGGTGAGGATCGCGGTTGCCTCTGCCAGAGATGTCATAAAGTGGTATTCGGAGAGTAATATTCAGACGATTGTATCGTGTTCGGATTGCAGTTTAACGTCCAGGGGCTTTGCCCCGGCACCCCACCAGAAACCCTTTTTCAAAAGGGTTTCTGGACTTCCTAAAACTTTCAAAAATG
>JAZRIF010000116.1:0-24649 GCA_045645165.1 Eubacteriales bacterium | reverse complement strand
TACAAACGTAGGTTTTTGAAGATTTTGGAGATTCCAAAGAACCTTTTGCAAAAGGTTCTTTGGCGGGTGCAGGGCAGAGCCCTGCCGTTCTCACTTCTTCTCGGCGTAAGCCTTGTTGTTGGAGGGGTGGGCAATGGTCTCGAACTCGTCGCCGGAGACAACCACCAGGGTGGGCGCCTGCTTGACGCCGTACTTGGCAACCAGATCCTTGTTCTCCTCGCTCACGATCAGCTTGTCGTAGGCAACACCGGCCTTGTCCAGGAACATGCCTGCGGCCTTGCAGTTGGGGCAGGTGGCGGTGGTGAAGAGGATGGCCTGAGTGGGAGCGGCGGGAGCGTCACAAACGGTGACGGTCTCGGCAGCCTCGGCAGGGGCGTACTCGGTCAGGGGCTGCTTGCCGGTGAGCTTCTCCTGAACGTAGACCTTACGAGCCTTGAACTCGGCGGACTTACCGTCGTTCCAGTTCTGAACGGGACGGTAGTAACCGGTGATACGGCTGTAGACCTCGGTCTTCTCGCCGCACTCGGGGCAGGTGTACTGCTCACCGGCGATGTAGCCGTGGGTCTTGCACACGCTGTAGGTGGGAGACATGGTGTAGTAGGGCAGCTTGTAGTTCTCGGCAATGGTGCGAACCAGGGTCGCGGCGCTCTTCCAAGAGGGCAGCTTCTCGCCCAGGAAGGCGTGGAAGACGGTACCCGAGGTGTAGAGGGTCTGGAGCTCGTCCTGGATGTCCAGAGCGGCGAAGATGTCGTCGGTGTAGCCAACGGGGAGGTGAGAGGAGTTGGTGTAGTAGGGAGTCTTGCCCTCGTCAGCCTCGGCGGCGGTGATGATGTCGGGGTAGAACTTGCGGTCGTGCTTGGCCAGACGGAAGGAGGTGGACTCGGCGGGGGTAGCCTCCAGGTTGTAGAGGTCGCCGTACTGCTCCTGATAGTCGGAGAGACGGTCTCTCATGTGAGTCAGAACCTTCTTGGTGAACTCCTGGGTCTCGGGGTGGGTCATATCCTTGCGGAGCCACTTGGCGTTGAGACCGACTTCGTTCATACCCACCAGACCGATGGTGGAGAAGTGGTTGGCGAAGGTGCCGAGGTAGCGGCGGGTATAGGGGTACAGACCCTCGCCCATGAGGCGGGTAATGACCTCGCGCTTGATCTTCAGGGAGCGGGCGGAGATGTCCAGCATGCGGTCCAGGCGCTTGTAGAAGTCAGCCTCGTCGGCGGCCAGGTAAGCGATACGGGGCATATTGATGGTGACAACGCCCACGGAACCGGTAGACTCACCCGAGCCGAAGAAGCCACCCGACTTCTTGCGGAGCTCGCGGAGGTCAAGGCGCAGACGGCAGCACATGGAGCGGACGTCGGAGGGAGCCATATCGCTGTTGATGTAGTTGGAGAAGTAGGGAGTGCCGTACTTGGCGGTCATCTCGAAGAGGAGCTTGTTGTTCTCGGTTTCGGACCAGTCGAAGTCACGGGTGATGGAGTAGGTGGGGATGGGATACTGGAAGCCGCGGCCGTTGGCGTCGCCCTCGATCATGGTCTCGATGAAGGCCTTGTTGACCATGTCCATTTCCTTCTTACAATCCTTGTACTTGAAGTCCATCTCCTTGCCGCCCACAATGGCGTTGAGCTCGGCCAAGTCATTGGGAACCGTCCAGTCCAGGGTGATGTTGGAGAAGGGAGCCTGAGTACCCCAACGGGAGGGGGTATTCACGCCGTAGATGAAGGACTCCACGCACTTCTTGACCTGGTCGTAGGAGAGGTTGTCTACCTTTACGAAGGGAGCCAGGTAGGTGTCGAAGGAGGAGAAGGCCTGCGCGCCGGCCCATTCGTTCTGCATGATACCCAGGAAGTTGACCATCTGGTTGCAGAGGGTAGCCAGGTGCTTGGCGGGAGCGGAGGTGATCTTGCCGGTGATGCCGCCGAGACCCTCCTGGATGAGCTGCTTCAGGGACCAACCTGCACAGTAACCGGTCAGCATGGACAGGTCGTGGATGTGGATGTCGGCGTTGCGGTGGGCGTTGGCGATCTCGTCGTCGTAGACCTCGGAGAGCCAGTAGTTGGCGGTGATGGCACCGGAGTTGGAGAGGATCAGACCGCCTACGGAGTAGGTGACGGTGGAGTTCTCCTTAACGCGCCAGTCGGCTACCTTCAGGTAGGAGTCCACGATGGACTTGTAGTCCAGCATGGTGGCGTTGACGTTACGCATCTTCTCGTGCTGACGGCGGTACAGAATGTAAGCCTTAGCTACGTCGTCGTAACCGGCCTGGATCAGTACCTTCTCCACGCTGTCCTGAATATCCTCCACCGAAATGGAGTGATCCTTGATCTTAGGCTCGAAGTCAGCGGTGACCTTGAGGGCGAGGAAGTCGATGATATCCTGATTGTAGTTGCGCTCCTGAGCGTCAAATGCCAGCTTGATAGCGCTTGCGATCTTCTGAATGTCGAAATTGATGATGCGTCCGTCGCGTTTCAGTACGGTATACATGGGTTGTCCTCCTTTGATATGAAATATGTATGGTACGGGGAGATCGGCCTTTCGTATTCCATGAAAAAACCGTGACGTGGGCTCTTTTGAGCGGTGCGTCGCGGTCTTGGGCACGAAAAAAGTCGAACCCTCCCGATGAAGCGTACACATAGTATACAACATCGAAAGGGTTTTGTCAAGAGGAAAACACAAAATATTGGGAAAAATTTGAATTTTGGCACAATATATAGTGTCACTCCCCCCGGATTTGTGCATTTGGTACATATATACGGAGCGTGTTCAGCATTTCGGTTGTCTCGGTGGGAGTAAAGGCGCCAAGCCCCTCTCCGATGAGATCTCCCGAATCCTCAAAGGTCTGGAGGAAGAACTTTTCCTTGCCGGCTGTCCGCTCGCCCATGTCCCGGATGCTTTCGGGGGTATGGAGGCCGCGGACGAGGGTGGTGCGGAATTCAAAGGGAACATGGCCCTCCATCAGGTAGTCCATGCTTTCCTCGATGGGGGCGGTATCAAAGTTCCGTATGCCCACGGTCTCGCCGTAGAGGGGCAGGGAATTTTTGATATCCATGGCGACGTAGTCCACGAGTCCTGCCTCCACCAGCGCCTTCAGAACGGCAGGGCGGTATCCGTTGGTGTCCAGCTTGACGGCGTAGCCCATGTCCTTGATGCGGGCGAGAAATTGCGGCAGATCGGGTTGGAGGGTGGGCTCGCCGCCTGTGACGCAGACACCCTCCAGAATGCCCTTACGACGGGACAGGAAGTTGAAGAATTCCTCCTCGGGCATGACCTCCTCGGTGGCGCGATCAGCCAGGACCAGGGAAGCGTTATGGCAGAAGGGGCAGCGGAAATTGCACCCGAAGGTGAAAACCGTGCAGGCCATTTTATCGGGAAAATCCAGTAGGGTAAGCTTTTGCAGGCCTTTGATGAGCATAAAGGGCTCCTTCTATCAGTTGTTATTTTTAAAATATCTCTTGCGTTACGGTGAAAAATATGCTATAATGAGAAAAGAGGGATTTCCTTTATTATAACAAAAACCGAGAGGAATTGCAAGAGCCTTTCGGAGGAAAATGAAAAATACCTGAAAAGGAGACCATATAATGAGAACCGTGATTTCCACCCAAAGCGCTCCCGCCGCCATCGGCCCCTACTCTCAAGCCATTCTTTGCGGCAATATGCTCTACACCTCGGGGCAGATCCCCCTGGATCCTGCCACGGGTACCGTGGTGGGCGACAACATCCGCGACCAGGCCGAGCAGGTCATGAAGAACCTCTCCGCCGTCCTGACCGCCGCGGGCACGTCCTTTGCAAACGCCGTCAAAACCACCTGTTTCCTGGCGGATATGGCAGATTTCGCTGCCTTCAACGAGGTCTACGCTACCTACTTTACCTCCAATCCCGCCCGCTCCTGCGTGGCGGTGAGAACCCTGCCCAAGGGGGTTCTGGTGGAGGTGGAGGTCATCGCGCTGGTGGAGTGAGAGATGCAAATTGCAGTTTATCGGTGAGTTATGTCCCTTTCTGTCCATGGCGACAGAAAGGGACCGAAAGAGCGCCCCTTAAGGAAGAAACCCACGGTTTCTTCCTTAAGGATCCATCATCCTCATCTGCGCGACTCTTTCGCCCACAAAGGGGCGAAAGAGTCTGATTGCGCGTAGGTTCGCCAAGATCCGAGAACCCGCACGCACGGCGAAGCGCCGTCCGCGCGGAACTCGCCCATCGGCCTCTGCCCAAAAGTCGCTGTTTTCCTTGTTGGGCAAGAGGAACCCGTGGGTTGTTACTAAACGGGCGACTACCCGCGCGGTCGTCACTCTGACGACCGTGCGGCTCTATGGCAAACTGCGACTTGACAGCGTATCAGCCCTTTTGCCCCATAGGCAAAAGGGCACGCAGATCAGGGGGATGGATTCCCAAGGAAGGTACCGTGGGTACCTTCCTTGGGTGGCGATTCTTTTGGTACTTTTCTTTCGCCACGGAAAGAAAAGTACATAAGCACAACTGGCAGATAAACCCAAATTTGAAATTAATAATTAAAGGAGAACGACCATGGATATGAAAACCTGTGGCCTGGATATTACTCACCGCACCGACCTTGTCGGCATTTGCTATACTATGTGGTTCAACGCCGTTCTGGGAAGCGGTGACGGCCCTGTTACCGACGTTCCCAACGTCCCCGAGCTCACCGAAAAGTACGGCTGGAGCGACGAGTACGGCTTCGGCAACGCCACCGAGCAGCACAACGACGAAGGCCGCTTCCACTACTGGTCGGAGCCCGCTCAGGGCTACTACCGCAGCACCGACAAGGCCGCCCACCGCCGCAACCTCTCCATGTTGCAGGATGCGGGCGTGGATTTTTTGGTGCTGGATTTCACCTTTGTGGGCGGAGAGACCGTGAAGCATACCCGCTTCTGGAATTCCCACGTGGAGTGGTCCTCCATCGCCCTGCTGGATACCATCACCGAGATGCGCGCCGAGGGTCTCAAGACCCCGCATGTGGTCATGTGGCCCAATACCGTGGACGCCTTTGATACCTTCTGGGATAAATTTTATAGCGTAGAGAAATGGAAGGACTGCTTCGTGTACTGGAACGGCAAGCCCTTCATCATGCACTGGCGCAACCGCGCCTCCGAGACCGACCGCTTCACCACCCGTGCCATGTACGGCCTGCAGGGCAAGGTGGCCACGGGGCAGTGGAGCTACCTGGAGGCGGATAACACCCCCACCGTGTCCTACGACACCGAGGGCAACCCTGAGCACGTCGGCGTGTCGGTGGCCACACAGGAGACCTACATGTCCAACACTGCCACCGCCCACGGCAGACAGGGCGGCCGTTTCTGGAATGCCCAATGGCAGACCGCCTTTGCGACTCACCCCAAGATCGTCACCCTGACCTGGTGGAACGAGTGGTGTGCCCAGCTCTACCGCATCGACGGGAAGTACATTTTTACCGACAACTTCAATCAGGAATATAGCCGCGACATCGAGCCCATGAAGGGCGGCCACGGGGATCTCTACTACCGCTGGCTGTGCGAGTACGTCCGCGCCTATAAGGCTCACGAGGATTGCCCCGTACTGATTCAGGACTGACACGAAAGGATTTCCTACATCTATGTTTACAGATATGACCGGTAAGCGCCGCCTGAAGATCGGCCTCCACACCCACACCACTCTCTCCGACGGCCACAGAACCCCCGAAGAGGTCGCCGCCATCTACAAGGAGGCGGGCTACGACGCCATCGCCCTGACCGACCATTGGGTCTACGGCGAAGGCGGTGAAATCAACGGCCTCACCATCCTGTCGGGCTGTGAGTACAACGTGGACGGCGTGGACGAGTGGACGGGGGTTACCGAGACCTACCACATCGTGGGCGTGGGCATGACCCGCGATCCCGAAATTCCCGAAGAATACGTGCGGAACCACGACGGCCGCATCCGCGACCGCGTGCGGGATATGGTCAATCGCATCCGTGAGGCGGGTGGTCTGGCCGTTCTGGCTCACCCCGCCTGGAGTCTCAATACCCCCGAGCAGATCCTGGGCTGCGCCGACTTCGATGCCACCGAGATCTACAACTCCGTTTCCGACTGGGGCATGTCCGACCGCCCCTATTCGGGGGTCATCGTGGATCAGATTTCCTCCTACGGCCTGTTCCTCCCCCTTTTGGCTACCGACGACACCCACTACTACGATGGCGACCAGTGCCGCGGTTGGGTAGCGGTGGAAGCCGATGCGGTGGATGAAATAGGGCTGGTGGAAGCCCTCAGACAAGGCCGCTTCTATGCTACTATGGGCCCCGAGGTACATCTGGAGCGGGTCTCGCCTACCTCCGTCAAGCTGACCTGCTCTCCCGCCGTCAAGGTTGCGTTCCTGTCCAACGCCGTGTGGACGTCGGGGCGTATGGTACGGGGTGAGAACATCACCGAGGCCACCTACGAGTTCAAGCGCCACGAGATCTTTGTTCGCGCTGAGGTCACCGACGCACAGGGACGTGTGGGATTCTCCAACATCATCCGTATATGAGTATGGATACCGTACAAGAAATCCGCGAGGCGTTGTTTGCCGCCCGTGATGAGGGCTACAAAGCCTTTCAATGCCCCCTCATGCCCACCGTGGATCCCGCTACGGTGATCGGTGTCCGTACCCCCATCCTGCGGCGTATGGCTAAGGAACTGCGTGGCACGGCGGGTGGGGACGCGCTTCTGCGTGATCTCCCCCACGCTTACTTCGAGGAGAACCAGCTCCACGCCTTTCTCATTGAGTCGGAGCGGGACTTCACCGCCGCTGTGACAGCCGTGGATGCCCTTCTCCCTTTTGTGGACAACTGGGCAACCTGCGATCAGCTCTCCCCCAAGGCCTTCAAGGGGCGTTTCTCCGACCTTCTGCCCCACATTCGCCGCTGGATGGCTGACCCCGCCCCCTATACCTGCCGCTTCGGGCTGGGGATGCTCATGCGCTACGGGCTCACCGAGGATTTTGACCCCATCTTCCTCGCCGAAGCCGCCGCCCCTTCTATCACGGAACGGGAGCATTACTACGTCCGCATGATGGTGGCGTGGTTCTTCGCCACCGCCCTGACTTGTCAGTACGACGCCGCCCTCCCCTACCTGACCGAGCGCCGTCTGCCTGTCTGGACGCATAACAAGACCATCCAAAAGGCCTGCGAGAGCTACCGCGTGCCCGGCGAGCACAAAGCTTACCTGCGGAGCCTTCGCATAAAGAACGTATAAAAGCCAGGAAAGGAACCCGCCCTGCAGCTATACCATTTTCTCGATGACTTGACCGACGTCCCGATTCTTCCACTCAGTCTGAATATCCTCGGCATGGTGGTAGAGCTTTTGCCCGTTACTCCTATTGGGCGTTGCTTGGGATGAAGCTTGGTGACCGTACGGCTTATCGTGGGCGTCATCAAGTGGGACGGGCTCCTGCATGGGTGAGAGCGACTGCCTGCCCCACCATGTGAAGCATCAGCACCGTGACGGTTCTTTTGTTTCTCGCGGGACTGGTGGACGAGGTGATGGTGCATGGGTGGCAGTTCTGAAAAAAATGCATAAAGAAAGGGTGCCTCACGGTTGTGGGGCACCCGTTTTTTTGATAGATTCATCCAAAATAGCCGGAACCAATATATACGTATACATTGTCTTCAACAGTTCCATCGGGACGGATGGTGTAGACGTAGTCGTAGCTGGTTCCGCTCAGCGTATACGCGCTGGTATAGGGGGAATAGGTCGTGACGTATGGTGCGCCGGACGTCCACACGATACTGCCGTCGCTGTTCTGGGATAAGTCTACGGAGGAAGGGTAGGCATCATTCATCTGGTAGGCGGCGATGGGCTCAAACGTGTCGGCGTCGCACACCAACAGCAGGGAACGGTAGGCTTTGCGTACCGCCATGATGATATCGTTGTAGGGGGAGAAGGCGATCCCGGGAAATGTATCGGTCTCCTGAATGAGATCAAGTGCGGGATCGATGGGGCGTCCGTGCTCCCTCTTGTCGGTGACCTCGAATCGGATGTAGAGACGGTTATTCGCGGGCAAAATGTCCACGATTCGCAAGTCCTCGTCCCCGGCGTCTCCATTGGCCTGTTCGTCGGAATAGTCGCAGTAATCGGTGACGGTGCCGTTTTTGTCCATAATGAAGAAGTCTGTTCCCATATAGGATATCAGGATGTAGCCACTCTTAAAAGGAATGGCCGAGCTGAAGCTTACGTTGGGGACGACATCCTGCTGATTGACAACGTTGTGCAGGATGTTGCCCTCCATATCCAACACGGTGTAGCCGATGTTTTTGAAATCCACTTTGGAGATCACCTTGATCAAGTGATCCTCATAGAGGAATTGACTCACACTTTCGTTGTCGCCGTTGTCCAGGACGGTTTGCCAGCAGAGCTCTCCGTCCTGCGAGAAAAGAAGCACGTGAATATCCTTGTGCTGTGCTCCCTCGGTGCTGCCTGTAACGGCAATATACTCGCCGGCAACGTGTAAGCGAGCCATTTGGAGATCTCCGACGGGATAACTCCAGATCACGGTTTCACCCTTCTTGAACTTGAACAGATACTGCCTGCCCGTATAAGAATCGTAACGGACGGAATAGTAGAACTCGGCGCTCTTGCCGGCATCCCATTGGGGGAGCATGGGATTGGAGGCGGATGCTGCCAAGGCCGCTTTTTCCGCTTCGATGTTCGGTTCGAAGCAGGGGGTACGCATTTGATAGCGAACGGTATTGGCTATTTGTTCCGGAAAACGCGTGTGGGTGAAGGAAATGTGTCGGACGATATCGTGTGGGGATGACAGAATTCCCTCGGGGGGATCGGATGGCTGATCCTCCTTCCACCCCTCCCACAGTGACTCTGCTTCCCCCGCCGACAGGGGGCCGGATGGAGTGATGCCCATATTGCTCTGGAGCATCTGCCCTGTGGCGGGCAGTTCAAATTTTCCTGTGGTGATGTCTCGATAGACGTCCCACAGCTCATCCCGCTTCAGTCCCTCGGCGGACAGCCCGTATTCCTCAAAAAAGGCAGAGGCTTTCCCGTAGGTATACAGATCGGCTCCGAGGATGGTGCCGCCCGCGATCCCAAACAGGATGAGGAGGGTGATGATTACTGCCAGAGGGGAGCGGACAAACGCGGGGCGGGGCTTCGGCAGGGTGTAGGCGGGGGGATCCAAACGGGTGATCCCACTGCTTTGGTAGACCGCGGCGCGGCGAAGCATCTGTGACTTCGGGGGAAGGGTCAGTCCGTCCAAAGCTTGCAGACGGGTCTTGATCTCATTCTCTTTCATGGCGGTCTCCTTTCTGTTTTTCGGCGGAGGTGGACTTGGGGACGCCGTGGTACTCTCGCAGTTTGTCAAGGGCGCGCTGATACCGTTTCTGGGCGGCGGCCACCGACACGTGCAGAGTCTCGGCGATCTCTATGTAGGACAGGCAATGGTAGAGGCGGAGCACCACGATCTCCCGCTCCTCCGGCTTCAGCACCGCCAGCATATCCCACAGGGCGGCGAATTCTCCCTCGGCATCCGAGGGAGCGGGCATATCGAAGGCGGCCTCCTCGGAAACGGTGGCGCGGCGGTTGCGCTTGCGTACCGCGTCCAGCGCGGTGTGGCGGGCGACGGTCAGCACCCAGGCGCGGGGATTGGTACGGGGGCGGTAGAGGTGCGCGTCCAGTATGATCTCCATGAGGGTGTCCTGCAGTACGTCCTCGGCGTCCTCCCGATTTCCCGTGATGACGTAAGCGGCAGTGAGGATGGTTTGTGCCATGAGATCGTATAGCTCGGACATACCCGCGGGCTCGCCGTCCTTCGTGCGCTCGCCCCGTCCCAAAGCCATGAGTGCGCGCTCCAGTCTCTTGCTGTCACCCGGCTTCCATGCCATGATGCCGTCACCTCCCTTCGGTGTTTTGCTGTCTCTGCTTATGAAGCGTTTTTGCTGCCCGAGTTCGGACAGAAAGGATGTATTTTCTATATCTTTGTATAGTTTACCATATAGCAGATGGAAAGTCAATGGTTTGTTGTGCAATTGGTCAAAAAGCTTTAAAATCGATCCATGTCCTTGCGAAACTTCCGGAAATGTGGTACAATGAGACCATTCCAAACGCGAGGTATACCATGGCGACGCTTTTGCTCATTATTATTTATATCTGCTTTGTGGGTCTCGGCATTCCCGACTCCCTCTTCGGCCCTGCCTGGCCTGTCATGTCGGGGGAGTTCGGTCTGCCCGTCTCGGTCGCGGGGTTCATGACTCCCTATTTCTGCATCTTCACCGTCATTTCCAGCCTGTTCTCCGACAAGATCATCAATCGCTTCGGCACAGGCAAAGTCACCGCGGTCAGCACCCTACTCACCGCCGTCGGTCTGTTCGGGTATTCCTTTGCGCCGTCGATTTGGTGGATCATGATCTTCGCCATCCCCCTCGGCATCGGCGCGGGGGCGGTGGATGCCGGCCTGAACAACTATGTCGCCCTCCACTACAAGGCCTCCCATATCAGTTATCTCCACTGTTTTTACGGTGTCGGAGTCACCGTCAGCCCCGTGTTCATGTCGCTGGCGCTATCGGGCGGCGGCGACTGGCACAACGGCTACCTCTACGCGGGCATTGCCCAGCTTTGCATCGCTGTCATCGCCATCCTGGCTGTCCCGCTGTGGGGAAAGGTGGCCAAAGCGGAAACCCATTCCGCTGCTGAGGCGGTTGTGACTGAGCCCGAGGTCACCCCCCGCTCCCTCTCTCTGCGGGAGCAGGCCCGCGATGCGGGCATCCGCTGGGTGTGGCTGATCTTTGCCGTAGCCGTGGCTCTGGAGGTGTTGGTGGGCAACTGGGGCAGTACCTTTCTGGTGCAGACCAAGGGGATGGATCCCGCTTTCGCCGCCGCCATGACGGCGCTGTACTACTTCGGCCTGGCCGCAGGACGGTTTCTGTCGGGACTCCTCTCCCGCAAGCTCACCGCCTGGCAGATCATCGCTCTGTCCCTCGCCGTCTGGCCGCTGTCGGTGGTGTTCTTCATCCTGCCTCTGCCACCCGTTGTGTCGGGCTTGGGACTGCTCTTTGCGGGGCTGGGCATGGGCCCCCTCTACCCCAATTTCGTCTACCTCACCCCCCGCAACTTTGGACGGGACGTCTCCCAATCCGTCATGGGCTCCCAGTCCGCCTCGGCCTACCTGGGACTCATGGTCGTGCCGCCTCTGTTCGGTTTCTTGGTGGGGCGCTTCAGCGTCGCCCTCTACCCGCCCTTTTTGGCGCTCATGTACCTCATTCAGCTCGCCGCCGTGGTGCTGTTCGTACGGCATCTCAAACGACGTGGGCGGTTCGGGCAGACAGATTGACGAAACGAAGGGAGACATATGACAGCACAAGAATTTTGGATGCGATTTCGCAAAGACATATACAGGAATCCTTCGCTTTGCGCGCGATGGAATGATACTGCGGCCTTTACAGAGGCGATTCTGGAGAAACTGGAAACCCTCATTACGGAGGAAGGATGTCGGACCGAGCGGGAATATTTTCGTGTGGATCTGATCTCTTATCGGAGTCAGGATAAACAGGATACTCTACTGGGAAGTCTCAGGCACTATGCTTGGGATCTGATGACAGCAGTGGAACATGAAAACGATCGCCGATTGTGGATGGATGAGGTGGTCAAGTTGGCGCATATCGCCTGCGATCTGCGCGTGGTCATCGGATATCTCCCCCTCCATGATACCCATACTCACGAGGAATATCTTGAAAGAATCGCAGAGGAACTTTATGGGATCAAAGCATGGCAAGCTACGAAGGATTGCGGCGAATTCATGATCCTCATCGGGGACTGTAAACTTGCGCATGATGAAGAAGAGAGACGGTGTGTGTATACGCCGTATGTATTTCAAAACGGAGGGTTTGTTCGTCCTTTTTGGCTGTAACGGCTATTAAGATAATAAGAAAGCAAGGCATTTCCACATGGTGGGGCAATGCCTTGCTTCTTTATATGATATGTGGTTGGATTATTCCTCGTCTTCTTCGTGTGCCTCGGCGCACTCGATCATGCGGGCGACGGCGGCCTTAAAACCCTCGGTGCTGCGGATGGGCGACCAGATGCGGGCGGAGAAATTGCCGCGGAGCAGGCGGGCGCACTTGGAGATACCCTTGGCCTCGGTGTCGGCCTCCTTGTCGTAGGCCACGCGGTTGATGACGACGGATGCGTAGGTGGCGGTGTCGGGGCGCTCGTCGAAGCGAATCGCCCAGTCAGCCATCTGCTCAAAGCAGGCCAATGCCTCGCCGTTACTTCCGACGGACAGATGGAGCATGGCGAGCTGGCGGTAGGAGTTGGCCAGACGGTCGGCGTAGAACAGAGGATCCTCCTCGAAGATGACCTCGAACAGGGAAATACCCTTCTGCAGAATGGCGATCTTGTCGGCGGTGGAGTAGCGGTCACCTGAAATGTCGGGCACGCAGGCCAGGTTGTACAGGTGCCACCAGATGTTATCCGCAAACAGGATGAGGTTCTTCTGAGCCTGCTCGAAGGCCACGTCTCCCGTCAGCACGGTGGCGCGGATGATCTCGCGGGAAACGCTCATGCCGTGAAGCTGGTTGGCGATCTCTTCGGCTTGTACCACGTCTCCCAGTTGATGGGCGTAGATATCACAAAGAGTTTTTTTGGTTTCGTCCCGCAGTCCGTCGTCGGTGCAGTCCTCCAGGATATGGCGGCAGAGGGAGACCGCTTCGGACAGCACGGCGTTGACGGCGGCTTCAATACGCTCGCCCGAACCCGAGTCCATCAGCATGCCTGCGTACAAAGACAGTACGCCCGCCGCTTCCAGCTGCAGGGAATGATCCGAAGGAATATCCGCCATGGCGCGGCGCAATACCTCCAGAGCATCGGTCACGCGGTCGCGATCCAGAAGATGCTCCACCTCGGCCAGGTATTCCTTGACGCGGGAAGCCTTCTGCACACCGGTATAGCAGAGAAGATCGTCCATGGTAACACTGAAATAGTCAGCGATGGAGGGCAGGTAGTTCATGTCGGGGTAGCAGACTCCGGATTCCCAACGGGACACCGCCTGAGGTGTGACGCCCAAATGGTCAGCCAGCTTGTCTTGGGTAACGTCGTTTTTCTTGCGGAGCAGACGGATCCGCTCACCGATCTTGATCTTGGTTTCCATATGTAAGGATTCCTTTCGGAAAATAGTTTTTATCCCTTATATTATACCATATTTCTGCAGAAAAGTCAATAGAAAGTAGAAAAAACAATCAAAAATTACAAAAAATGCAAAAGAGGAATGCCGTTTGAAAGCGTGAAGGATCCATCGGGCGATTCCTCGGAATGCCCGCAAATAAAAACAGACGGATAACACAGTGAAAAAGACTTGAAAAGGCAAAATAATTGTCGCCTGCGGTTGACTTTTTCGGGAAAAAGTGGTATAATAAAATACTGTGGAATTCAATGATCTTGTAAGGAGCAAATGTATGTGTGCAGATCTCTGTAGAAGACTTCTGAATGGGGAGGAAACCCTCTCGGTGATCGGTCTCGGTTACGTGGGTCTGCCCCTTGCGATTGCCTTTTCGGAGCATATGCGCGTCATTGGCTTTGACCTGGATCGAACCAAGATCGAAGGGTACCGCGCAGGGATCGATCCCACCCGCGAGGTGGGGGATGATGCCATCCGCGCTACCTCGGTGGAGTTCACGGAAGACCCCTCTGAACTGCGTCGGGCAAGATTTCACATTGTGGCCGTGCCTACCCCTACCCATGCCGATCACACCCCCGATCTTCGTCCCCTCATCAGCGCATCCCGCCTGCTGGGGTTGAATCTGGAAAAGGGCAGTATCGTGGTATTCGAGTCCACGGTGTACCCCGGTGTGACTGAGGAGATCTGCGTGCCCGAGCTGGAGAACTTCTCGGGGCTGATTTGCGGCGTGGATTTCAAGGTGGCCTATTCCCCCGAGCGCATCAATCCCGGCGACGTCAGCCACAGCCTGCAAAACGTTATCAAGGTGGTGGCGGGCATGGATGCCGAGACCTTGGAGACGGTTGCCCACGTGTATAGCACGGTGGTGGGGGCGGGAATACACCGCGCGCCCTCCATCAAAGTCGCTGAGCTTTCCAAACTTCTGGAAAACACCCAGAGAGACGTCAACATCGCTCTGATGAACGAGTTTGCCTGCATGTGCGACCGCTGGGGCGTCGATACCGGCGCGGTGCTGGAGGCGGCGGCCACCAAATGGAATTTTCATTCCTATTCCCCCGGCCTTGTGGGCGGTCATTGCATTGGCATCGACTCCCGGTATCTGGCCTACGGCGCCGAACAGATCGGGTATCACAGCGAGCTCATCCCCGCCGTGCGGAGCATCAACGACGGAATGGGCAGATTCGTGGCGGAGAAAACCGTCAAGGCGATTCTGGAAGCAGGAAAGGAGCCCTGCGGCGCGCGAGTTGCCGTCCTGGGTTTTACGTTCAAAGAGAATTGCCCCGATATCCGCAACACGGGTGTCTTATGTCTCGTGGAAGAACTGCGCTCCTACGGATTGGAGGTCTTGGTGACCGACCCTGTCGCCGATCCCGACGAGATTCGGCGGGCGTACGGCTTGGAAACCTGCGATCTGCGCTCCATCCACTCGGTGGATGCGGCGGTTCTGGCGGTGGCGCACGATGCGTACCGTGACCTGACTGTCGCCGATCTGTCATCTCTGTATCGGGAGGGGCACCGCGTGCTTATGGACGTGAAGGGGATTTTGAACCCATCCGATTTCGTCTCCGCCGGTTATCTGTACCGACGGCTGTAAAAACGATAGGAGGCCTGATATGGGCTACAAGCACTTGATCTTTCCCGAGAACAGCCTGTTTTTGATCACGGGCGGCGCGGGGTTCATTGGCTCCAATCTCTGCGAGGCCATCCTCGGTATGGGCTACCGCGTCCGCGTGCTGGACGATCTCTCCACGGGGAAGCAGGCAAATATCGACCTGTTCGCGGGGCATCCGCACTACGAATTCATTCGCGGCGATATCAAGGACTTCGATACCTGTCGGAAGGCCTGCGAGGGCGTGGACTTCGTCCTCCACGAAGCCGCTTGGGGGAGCGTACCGCGCTCCATGGAGATGCCTGTTTTCTACGGCGCGAACAACGTGCTGGGGACACTCCATATGCTGGAGGCCGCGCGGTTGCGCGGAGTCAAGAAGTTCGTCTACGCCACCTCATCGTCGGTCTACGGCGACAGCCCCACCTTGCCCAAACGGGAAGGGGAGGAGGGCAGACCCCTGTCCCCCTACGCTCTCACCAAAAAGCAAGACGAGGAGTGGGCGGAGCTGTACACCCGCCTCTACGGGCTGGACACCTACGGCCTGCGCTACTTCAACGTCTTCGGCCGCCGACAGGATCCTGATGGCGCCTACGCCGCGGTGATCCCCAAATTCATCAAGCAGCTGATGACCGGGGAGCGCCCCACGATCTACGGTGACGGCACCCAAAGCCGTGATTTTACTTACATCGAAAACGTGATCGAGGCCAATCTCAAGGCCTGCCTTGCGCCGAAGACGGCGGCGGGGGACGTGTACAACGTCGCCTGTGGCGGGCGGGAGAGCCTCATGGATATATACGAGACCTTGACCTCTGCCCTGGGTGTGGACGTGGAGCCCGTCTTCGCGCCTGCCCGCCTCGGGGATATCAAGGACAGCCACGCGGACATCACCAAAACCAAGACCGCCCTGGGCTATGACCCCGATTATGATTTCGCCCGCGGCATGGCCGAGGCGATCGCGTGGTATCGGGAGAATTTGTGATTTTACGGGAACAGGAGGACGATTTATGCGAGTCTTGCTGATCTCCTTGGCTCCCGTTCATCCCACCTATGGGAGCGGCAATACCTTCCTCAACCTGCTGGCATCCTTGGATGGTGTCGAGGTGTCGAGTCTATGCGCCCGCGCGGGAGAGACCGATCCGCGGGTCAGCCGCGGGTTCTACGTAACCGAAAGGATGCTCCTTAGCAACCTGCTTCGGAGGACACCCGCAGGGGTTTGCGTATGCCCTTCCGCAAAGACAGATGGATGTCGCGGGAGCGACGGAGAGAGAAAGCTCCACCGCTTTGCTCACCGCCACCGCTGGACGGTGCTGTTCTGGGCGCGGGATCTTCTGTGGCGGGTCAGCCGTTGGAAATCCCCCGAGCTGCAGGCGTTTTTGCAGGAAAGCAAGCCCGACGTGATTCTGGCATCTCTGGCGAATACACCCCACGTCAACCGCATGATCCTCCACGCTAAGGCGGTCACGGGCGCCAAACTCGTGCTGTACGCATGGGACAACAACTACACCTACAAGCAGTTCACCCTGTCCCCCTTGCGGTGGATCAAGCAGGCCGCCGATCGCGCCTCCATGCGCAGAGTCGCGGCGCGAGCCGACCTGACCTACGCCATTTGCGAGGAATTGAAGTGGGAATACGAAACGGCCTTTGGGAGAGACTTTCACCTTTTGACCAAGGGCGGGGATTTTTCGGGGGATGCCCCCGTTAAACCTACCTTCAACCGCCCGCTACAGCTTGTCTACACGGGAAATCTCCAGAACAACCGCTGGAAATCCTTGGGTAAAATCGCCCGCGTGCTGGAGCGCATCAACCGAGACGGCCTCAGCGCACAGCTCCGTATCTATACGGGAAGTCCGCTGACCAAGGCCATGAGCCGTACGCTCAACCGCGGGGAATCCTCGGTCATCGAGGGCGCTGTCCCACCGTCGGAGGTGGCGCGCATTCAATCCGAGGCCGATCTGCTGGTACACGCCGAAGCCACCGACCTGAAAAACCGCCTGACTGTTCGCCATTCCTTCTCTACCAAGCTGGTGGATTACATGGCGGCGGCAAGGCCCATTCTGGCTTACGGCAAGGCGGATTCGGCATCCATCCGCCATCTGCGGGACAACGCGGGCGCCATCGTGGCCGAGAGCCCCGACGAGCTGTATGAAAAGCTGACGGCCGTGATGCATGACGGGAACGCTCTGCGCGAGCTGTCCCTCCGCGCCTATCTCTGTGGGCGGATGCACCACGAAAAGACGGATATTCGGGACACGCTGACACGGGATTTTGCCGAGCTGATGAAGACGCAGAACCCTGAATAAGCGCCTGTCCACCGTACTATATTTTACAGGAGGTAACTTTGTATGATACAACAATATCCCCTGAATCTCCATTACGATTTTCTCACGGAATACGTTCTGAACGATCCCGAGTTTTTCACCAAAAAAGTCCCCTATATGAAGGCCGCAGGTGTGAGAACCGTCTGGCTGGATAACTACATCTACGGCGCGTGGCAGAACTCCTTGGAGGACGCCCGCCGCGCCAAGGCCATGCTGGAGGCCGAGGGCTTCGAGGTGCAGGCCATCTGCGTGCCTCTCGGTCATGGCTCCAACGCCCTCAACGGCGATGAGGCGGATCCCACCCTGCCCGCCGAGTGGCAGAATCGGGTCGGTGCGGACGGCTTGCGTCAGGGAACCACCACCTGCATTGACGACGTGGTGATCAACCAATACCGCGAGGCTGTGGCTATCCACAAGGAGCTGGGCTTCACCAAGCTCTTTTACGACGACGATTTCCGTATGGGCTCCTGGGGACCCCACCTGCAGGGGTGCTACTGCGACCGCTGCCTGACCCGCTTCTACAAGAAGTACCCGCAGTTTGACGGCATGAGCCGCGCCGATATCGTCCGTCTGGGCGTACCCGGCAGCGTGGTGCGGGAGGCGTGGGAGACCATCCAGTGCGATGCCCTGCAGCGCTTTCTGGTGGAGACCACCCCCGAGGGGCTGACCCCCGGTATCATGGTCATGCACAACGGCGACCGCCGCCACGGCATTGACATCCCCCGCATCAAGGAGGCCTTCCCCAACGCCCTGTTCCGCGTGGGCGAGTGCCAGTTCAGCGACGCCTCTTTCCTGCATCCCATGGGTCGTCCTGCCCTAGAGCGGAGTGTGCGGAAGCATCTCGCTCTCATCGGTTCGGTGGAGAACGCCTTCAGCGAGACCACGACCTACCCCGTGGGTGCTCTGTCTCCCGAAAACTTCGTGGAGAAGATCCGCTGGGAGATTCGTTGCGGCCTCCGCAACATCTTCCTCATGAGCGGCAACGTATTCCTGACCGACCCGTACTGGGAGGCGCTCATCGCCGCCCGCGAGGAGCTGGAATATCTGGCCGCCTCGACCCCCCTGCCCGTATTGGATGGAACCCCCATAGACGAGGATTTCATCTGGCACGCATAAAAAGTTTATCATTTGAAAGGAAAATACAAAAATGTCTGAAAATTGCACCCACAACTGCTCTACCTGCTCGGCGAATTGTTCCTCCCGTCAGAAGAGCCGCGAAGAAATGTTCGAAAAGCCCAACGACCTGTCCTCGGTCAAGCACGTCATCGGCGTGTGCAGCGGTAAGGGCGGCGTCGGCAAGTCCCTCGTCACCTCCATGCTGGCTGTCAATATGCAGAGACGCGGCTACAAGGTGGGTATCCTGGACGCCGATATCACCGGCCCCTCCATCCCTAAGTCCTTCGGTCTGAACGCCCCCGTTGAGGGCGACGGTATGGGCATGATCCCCCCCTCTACCACCACGGGTATCGACATCATGTCGGTCAACCTCATGCTGGAGGATGTGACCAAGCCCGTAATCTGGCGCGGTCCCGTCATCGCAGGCACCGTCAAGCAGTTCTGGACGGATACCATCTGGAACGATATTGACTACCTCTTCGTAGACTGCCCTCCCGGAACCGGTGACGTCCCCCTGACCGTCTTCCAGTCCTTGCCTCTGGATGGCGTCGTGATCGTATCCTCTCCCCAGGATCTGGTGTCCATGATCGTGCAGAAGGCCGCCCACATGGCCGATATGATGAAGGTGCCTGTGCTGGGTCTCGTGGAGAACATGAGCTACGTCATCTGCCCCGATTGCGGCAAGGAGATCCGCGTGTTCGGTGACAGCCACATCGAGGAGATCGCCGAGAAGTTCGGCTACGACCTCCTGGGCAAGAT
The DNA here is from genome assembly GCA_045645165.1 of Eubacteriales bacterium. Classification (GTDB taxonomy): domain Bacteria; phylum Bacillota; class Clostridia; order Oscillospirales; family CAG-272; genus CAMEON01. The sequence continues at coordinate 5,724 of JAZRIF010000116.1, read as the reverse complement.
CCCCATGGACTACAAGCTGGCCGCTCTGGTGGACAAGGGCTGGATCGAGATGATGGAGAACAGCTATCTCGAGGCCGCCGCCGACGCCCTGGAGCGCAAGTGCCCCGTATCCCAAGACGAAGAATAATTACCACTCCGCACTCTGAAAGGAGCGTACCCCGCTGTGAAAACGACTCAGAAGCCTTTGACCGCCCCCTATACCCCCAAGGCGGGAATGCGCCTCTCCGACTTTTTCAAGGGGCTTGCCGATAAGCGGCACCCCCTCGGCGGGAGACGCTCCTTTGGCTATACCCTTTTTCAAATAGTTCTGCTGTTGCTGCTTTGTGTGTCCTTGTGCCTTACAGCGGTGCTGACGGTCAGCATAGCTATGGTGGACACCACCGCCGATAAGATCCTGACCCCCGATGAGCTTACCTCCGATCTTGCGGCGGGGAAGTACGACTGCATCCTCGTCCTCGGCGCAGGCGTGCGGGATGACGGTACCCCCAGCGATATGCTCTACGACCGTGTGAGCGTGGCCTGTGACCTCTACAAGGCCGCCGGGGAGGCGAAAATCCCCCTGCTCATGAGCGGCGACCACACGGGGGACTACAACGAGGTGGGGGTCATGAAGACTCTGGCCGCCGATCTGGGCATACCCACCGACAAGATCTTTTTGGATCACGAGGGCTACTCCACCTATGAAAGCCTGTACCGTGCCAAGCACGTGTTTGGCGCCAAGAAAATCGTCATCGTCACTCAGGAGTATCACCTGCACCGCGCTCTCCATATCGCCCGCGAGCTGGGCATTGAGGCTGTGGGCGTGTCGGCGGATCTGCGCCCCTACCGCAAGCAAGCTATATATGGCGCACGGGAGGTACTGGCGCGTTTCAAGGATCTGTTCTCCGCTGCCGCGGGGGACTATACGGGGCATCTTGACCCGCCCGTGGATCTGAATGGCGACGGAAATCTGACCTGAGGAGACAAGGACTATGGTACGTATCGGTATCGACCGCATAGAAGAAGCTCCCTACCATGCTCTGTTCCGTCCCGCCCGCATCGGTCTTGTGACCAATGCCTCGGGGCTTTCCCCCCGCTATGGCTGGCGCGGTACCGTGGAGGTCATGGCCTCCCACTACAACGTCACCGCCCTCTTTGCTCCCGAGCATGGGGTGCGAGGCGTTCTCGGCCCCGGGGAGAAGGTCAGCCACGGTGTGGATGCCCTGTCGGGTCTGCCCACCTACTCCCTCTTTGAGGACATGGTCTTTGAGGCAGGAGCTGACGGTCAGCGCACCGACAAGGCCTATATGCCCGCCGCCGACATGCTCCGCGATATTGATCTGCTGGTCTTTGACATGCAGGACGTGGGCTCCCGCTACTTCACCTACGCCTCTACTCTGTTCTACACCATGCGCGCTTCGGCGGCTTACGGTGTTCCTCTGGCGGTGCTGGACAGACCCAATCCCCTGAGCGGTGAGATCGTGGAGGGCTGTCGACAGGATGAGTCCTGCTGTTCCTTCATCGGCCTTGCCCGCGTGCCCATCCGCCACGGCTTGACCATGGGGGAGCTGGCGCGCTACTACAACGGTGCCTATGCCCTCGGCTGTGATCTGACCGTCGTGCCCATGGAGGGCTGGTCGCGGGATATGCTGTGGCAGGATTGCGGCCTCCCCTTTGTCAAGCCAAGTCCCAATCTCCCCACGCCCGAGTCCATTCTGGTCTACAACGGCACCTGCATGCTGGCAGGTACCAACGCCACCGAGGGGCGGGGAACCACCACCCCCTTTACCACGGTGGGCGCACCCTACATCAACCCTTTGGAGCTGGCCGATGCCCTGGACGCGCTCCATCTTGACGGCCTGCGGTTCAGCCCCGCCCACTTCATCCCCGCTTTTTCCAAATACCAAGGCGAGGTTTGCCGTGGGGTGGACATCCACGTGACAGACCCTCGTGCTGTCCGCGCCGTGGGGCTGGGACTGCACCTGATCCGCACCCTGCAAGAGTTGTACCCCCATGATTTCGCTTTCCGCGAGCCTCCCTCGGGGGCGCGGTGGCATATTGATCTGTCTACGGGCAACGATACGCTCCGCACCACGGGGAAACCTGCCGCCGAGATCCTCTCGGAGTGGCAGAGAGATGCCATTGCATTTCAAGAAGAGACCCTTCGCTACAGATTATACTGAACCAACAGAAAGGAAGAAACACTATGCAAAAGTACGACATCGCGGCCTACATCTGGCCGTCCTACACGGGAAAAGAATTCCGCGCCCGCCAGTTCTGGCCCGACGGCATCGGCGAATGGCAGACGGTCATGTCCGTCCCCTCCCGTATGCCCCTCAAGCCCGCTGATTACGAGTGGGATCGCAAGCCCCTGTGGGGTTGCTGCGACGAGGCCGACCCCAAGGTTATGGAGATGCAGATCGACGAGGCCGTGAAGCACGGCGTCAACGTCTTCATCTACGACTGGTACTGGTACGACCGTCGTCCCTTCCTGGAGCAGTGCCTCGACGAGGGCTTCCTCGGCGCCTCCAACAACGAGAAGATGAAGTTCTACATCATGTGGGCCAACCACGATGCGGGCTACACCTGGGATACCCGTCTCTCCGACCTGCTTTGGCACGGTCAGGATCCCAACGTCTGGCTGGGCTCGGTGGATCGAGTGGAGTTTGAAAAGGTGGCTCACCGCCTCATCGAGAAGTATTTCTCCCGCCCCAACTACTATAAGATCAACGGCAAGCCCCTGTTCATGATCTACGACGTGGATAACCTGGTTAAGGGTCTGGGCGGTATCGAGGCCACCCGCGACGCTCTGGAGTGGTTCCGCGCCGAGTGTGTCAAGGCAGGTCACCCCGGTCTGGAGCTGCAGCTGACGGCTTGGGGCGAACGGGTCTCCAACATGAGCGGCGTGGACGGAAACAAGTTCCTGTCCACCAAGGAAGTGGTGCCCGCGCTGGGCTTTGACAGCGTCACCAACTACCAGTTCGTGCACTTCTGCAACATGAACCGCGACTACGCCGAGATCCTCCCCGAGGTCTACGCCGAGTGGGCTCGTATGGACAAGGATTACACCGTTCCCTTCTACCCCCACGTCTCCATCGGTTGGGACAACAACCCCCGCTTCCGTGGCTTTGTGCCCAACGTCTGCACGAATAATACCCCCGAGATGTTCGAGCAGGCCCTCGTCAAGGCCAAGGAGTACGTGGACACCCACAACCTCCCCGTTCCGCTGATCACCATCAACAGCTGGAATGAGTGGACCGAGACCTCGTATCTGGAGCCCGATACCAAGTATGGGTATGGGTATCTGGAGGCCATCAAGAACGTGTTTGTGGAAGAATAAGCCAAAAGAGAAATCCTCCCTTGCAAAACGCAGGGGAGGATTTTACTGTCATATTGGTGAAACTAAGGGATCCATTTCATGAAGCCGCGGAAACTGCAGGTTGAAAGACTGCAGTGCCGTTTTCGCTTTGGACAGAGCCAACCACGTCTGTTGCCACATAGGAGAGGTTTGCCGGATTGTTACCGTCCACGGCAATCTTGACTGCGTACACCTGATAGTAAATCGGAAGGGCGGCCGGATCCCCCTGTGAGGAGAAAGAGGGGCTTGAAGTCATAACGATCAGGTCTTCCAAGGAGGTATACAGGACGGTTGACTTCTTGGTTACGGTATTGAATACCGAGATCTCGGAGCGGTGCAGTCCCGACCCCCATGAGGATGCCACCAGCAGATCGGTGTTTCCGTCTCCGTCGAAATCGCAGGGAACGGCGTTGACGAAACCGTAACCGCCAAACCATTCGCAGAGTGTATAGATCTCACCGTCGATCAAAATAAAGGATGCGCCCGAATCGGAGGCCTTGAAGATCCGATAATCCGTCTTGGCGGCGACGTGGGGAGGCGTCACGTTATACATATTATCCTTTGTAATGGAATAGCCCGCCAACAGGCCATCACCCTTCTTCTCCCCCAAGATGGCCATGAATTCGTCAACCGAATCCTTCGAGCAAACAGAGGTCATGTGATCCACGTCACCCATGGAGGATTCGTCATTGTCTGGGGATACCGAGTTGCAGGAACAAAGAGACAACAGGAGGCTGAGCACAGTTAAAAGAATTAGTACGTGTTTCAAAGCGATTCTCCTTTCCGCTTTCGGATAGTTACAGAATAGCACGGCTTTGTGAAACGGGCGTGTCAGAAAAAAGACGAGAGATTGAATATTCAATGGCAGTGGAATTTATTTCTTACTCCTCACCAGCATCCTTGCGATCCACGTCCGATGCACCTTCATGGCGCCTGTGGGGCAGAATTCCTGACAGCAGAAGCAGCGGATGCACTGGTCGCGGTCAATGACCGCCTTTTTGTTTTCCATGACGATGGCCTTGGCGGGGCAGATATTCGCACATTTGGCACAACCGATGCACTCGCTGGCCTTGAGCTGGGGGCGGGAGGTGAGGAGCTTGCCCAGCGCCTTGCTCACCAGCTTGCCGCGGGAGGAAAACAGGTGGCCGTGGCGCACGGCTACGTGCTCAAAATCCTTCACCGTGTAATCCTCCACGGCGGTCTTCCCATCGGTGGCGCCTACGGTCAGGAGGCTCACTTCGTCGGGCAGAAGTCCTCTCTCTCGGGCGGATAGCAGGGTGGGGACGGCGTCCTCGGCAAGTCCGATGAGCTGACAGCATACCGCATCCACCGTATGAGGGGACGCAGAGGCCAAGAGAAGGCCGATATGACGCGGCGTACCCTTGGTGGGGCCGTTGCCCTCCATGCCCTCTACCGCGTCCACCAGGCAGAGCTTGACCTTGTCCGCGAAATAATCGTTGATATCCACCAGCATGTGGGCAAAATCGCTCATATTGGGGAAGCGGAAGTGGTATTCGGGCTTCATGGTGCCGGGAATGACACCGAACAGGTTCTTGGCCGCCGCCGACATACCCATCATGCCGTGGGATTTCAGCTTGCAGAAGTCTATGATGGCGTCGCAGGAGTCCAGCCATGCGGTGTAGGTAAAGCTTTTCAGCACCTTAGCCTCGGGGAAGGATGTGTCCGTCACTCCGAGGTCGTGGTTCAGCTCTGCCCCTGCGGCCTCGCAGGCGGCCATGCCCGACGCGTTGTAGACATGGTTCAGAAAGGCGGCGGTGTACACCCCTCCGGGGCTGTCGCCGATGATGACACGCGCTCCTCGGGAGCGCAGCATTTCGGTCAGGGCGCACAGCAGGGAAGGATGGGTGGTGGCGCATTCCTCGGGCTTCATGGCGGAGACCAGATTGGCCTTAATGCCCACGGTCATGCCCTCGGTGACCCAGTCCAGCCCGCCGATGGGCTCCAGCACGGCGTTGAGCGCGGCCTTTACGGTGTCGTCGCCGTAGTCCGCGCAGGGGGTCATCACAACGGGGGATCGGGGATCGAAATTGGTTCGGCTGTAATCGCTCATGGGAACCTCCTTGGGGGTGGTGTCGTCTCTGCCTACATTATACCTTGAAATGCTCCATTTGTCAATACGAACGTTCAAATTGCAGTTTATAGGGGAACGGGAGAACGCCAAAGAGGAACTTCTTGAAAAAAGTTCCTCTCTGGACTCTCTTCAAGAACTTTCAAAAAAGTATGATTTAATAACTTTTTTTGAAAGTTTTAGGAGGTCTTGGAACCCTTTTTCAAAAGGGTTCCAAGTGGGGGGCCAGGGGGCAACGCCCCTGCAAACCCAAATTTGCCAATTCTGTTGACTTTTTTTTACCTTCATGATATAATGG
>JAZRIF010000115.1:0-5110 GCA_045645165.1 Eubacteriales bacterium | reverse complement strand
TACTAAGTTGTCTTCCTAAGCCCGCTTGGCCTCGGACTGGGTGGGGTAGCGAAGCGGCGACACGGTCGTGAATGACTGCCGGTGGCAGTCAGAGCCGTGTCGTGACCGAGCCGCAGCGAGACCCAGGGGTGAAACCCCTGCTCGATCCCCCCATTTACTGGTTTCTTCTTGGACGGAAGGTTTTGTCGTTCTCCTTCCCTTCCTTGCGGTCACGGGACTCGGCGTTGTGCTTCTTGGCGGCCTGCTCGCGGTCGTAGGCGTCGTAGGCCAGGATGATCTTCTGCACCAGATGGTGGCGCACCACGTCCTTCTCGGAGAGGTAGTGGATGGCGATATCGTCAATGCCCGCCAGGATCTTGATGGCGGTAGCCAGACCCGAGCGCTGGCCGTAGGGCAGGTCGGTCTGGGTCAAGTCACCCGTGACCACCACCTTGGAGCCAAAGCCCAAGCGGGTCAAAAACATCTTGACCTGCTCAGGGGTCGCGTTCTGGGCTTCGTCCAGAATAATGAAGGCGTCATCCAGAGTACGGCCTCTCATGTAGGCCAGAGGAGCGACCTCAATGACACCCTTCTCCACCAAGCGCTGATGGGTCTCGGGCCCCAGCATCTCGCCCAGGGCATCGTAGAGGGGGCGAAGGTAGGGGTCGATCTTGCTGAGCAGATCACCAGGGAGGAAGCCCAACCGCTCACCGGCCTCGATGGCAGGGCGAGTCAGCAGAATGCGGGAAACCTGCTTTTCCCTGAGCGCCTTGACCGCCATAGCCACGGCCAAAAATGTCTTACCCGTACCCGCAGGGCCCACGCCCAGGACGATGGTGTTCTTGCGGATGGCCTCCACGTACTTGGACTGCCCCACGGTCTTGGCCTTGACGGGCTTGCCCTTTGCGGTGACGAAGATACAGTCCGAGCCGATGTCGGCCAGCTCGCCTGCGTTGCCGCTTCCGATCATATCCACCACGTAGCGCACCGATTGATCGGTGATCTCGGTGGTATGCCGTACCATGTCGCGGAGGTATTCCACCACGGCGGCGGCTCCGTTCACAGCATCCATGCTCTCACCGCTGATGAGGATGGCATCGGTGCCGTCTTCCCCCGACTTATTCCGCAGGGTCACGGGAAACCGCTCCTCAATGATGCGGAGGTTCACGTCGTAGGTGCCGAAGATCAGAGCAGTGGTCTCGGCGGTATCTACCTTAATGATTCGTTGGTTCATGTATAACTCCTGTACGCGTATCAGCGCGTTAGTTTGCAATTTCAATGGGTCGTACCCGCCCGATGTCCTCAATGCAGGTGAGAATACAGGTCAGGGTCAGGGCATCCTTTCCGTGGTGGATGGTCACCGTCTTGCCAATGAGCTCCGCGCCCCCGGGGAGGGCGGAAATCTGTTTCGCGAGTTCAAAGTAGGCCAGCTCCTCCGCCTCCGCAAGGGTGCGGGTAACGGTGGTCACGGTGTAGGGAATATACCACACGGTTCGCACCGAAATGGGAAAACCTCCCCCGTCTGCAAGAACCCATGATTTCTCATCTTCTATTATATCACAAAACTCTGCCATATTTCCAGTCTTTTTTTTGAATTTTATGTGATTTCCGAAAAAATTTAGGATTTTTTCTTGACAAACCTCTCCATCCGGAAAATCCGCCTCGGTTTGGTAGACCTTTTGCTCGTAAGCAAGGGGGATCTGCACCACGATCTCCCTCGTGGTACGGGCGTAGACCTTAGCCTTCGCGGTAGTAAAGCGGATGCCTTCCTGCATGCTGTCGTAGAGGCCGCTGACCAGCACCTCTCCTTCCCCCACGATCTGTCCCGCCGAGACCCGCACGTTTCCCTCCTCCAGCTCCACCCATTGAACCACACCACCGATGGAGGCCACGATGTCGCAAGGAGAATCTGACTCCGCCGTAGGCTTGGGTCTCTTCTCCCGCACCTCCACATAGGCAACGGTTCCCTTCCGATTGACGGATATCCAGGCCAATCGGTCATCCAGCAACAGCACGTCATTCTCCAGCTTATCCGCCTCAAAGCCACGCAAGGATGTACCCACCGAAAAACCACAGGCGGCCAGGGTCTCCCGGATGGCATGATTCGAAAGATGTTCGTTTCCGCTGATGCGGATATCCCAGATCACGCTGTTCGCCACGACAAGAAGGAGAAGTCCCAGCACGGTTCCCGCAACCAGCCCTGCGCGATATGTCAAACGGGAGATGAGGCGGGGGAGTCCTCCCTCGCCGCACACCGTGACAGGAATTCCGTATTCTCGGCAAAGTGCTTCCACTTGCCGTGCAACAGGGCGAGGAAAGCGCAAAGAGATTCCGCCGTCCTCGGTGTTCCGGAAATCCTCATAAATGAATTCGTGTACACGGCAGATGTTTAACAGGCCAGCGGCATTCTCACGGCAGACGTGCAGGGTATGAAAGCCCGCAAAAAAATAAGGAATGGACGGAATCACGGCGACACCTCCCCGTCCTCGAACTGCAGGGTACTGATGCATCCGTCGATCCCTACTGCTCCCGCCAGGTAAGACGTACAGATAAGGCGCCGACCCAAGATTGTCAGAATACCGTCCTTGAAAGCAAGACGGATCTCACAGGGAGAATAGTCCAGTATGCCTGTACAGCCGTGTACCGTAAGGGTATTCCGTCCTCGCATATCCAAGCGGAGTCCTCCGCAAAGCGTATCGGCGGGGACATCCAGTTTCACGGCCAGCCACTCGGTCAAGGAACGCTTCTCCCCCGCGGCTTCTGTGTTTTTTCGCTTGTTCGGATTCATGTTCTCTGTCCTCCCGCCATATAGTAGATGCACAGAACTATATGCGCCCGGAGGCCTTTCCATGACCCACAAGACCCGCTTCCTATTTCCCTCTGCCCGTGTCAAACGCCCTCACAAACCCTCGGCGGGGCAGGTAGGCTTTTGTCTCATGTCCACCTTTTGCTTCGTTCTGGTTCTGCGGAATGCAGATGCGGCCATCGAATACATGGGGAGGGGCCTCACTCTCTGCGCCCGCACCGTCATTCCTTCCCTGTTCCCCTTTATGGTCATCTCCGAGCTGTTGGTATCCAGCGGGGCGGGCGAGGCATTTGGACGGTTATTTTCGCGGCTGATGCGCTGGCTGTTCGGTTTGTCGGGGGCGGGGGCATCGGCGGTATTTCTCGGTTCCATGTGCGGGTTCCCCGTAGGTGCACGAACGGCGGCGGCGCTGCTGGATCGCAACGCCATATCCAAATCCGAATGCGAGCATCTGCTCACCTTTACCAACAACCCCAGCTCTGCCTTTCTCATCACGGCGGTGGGGACGTCGCTGTACGGCAACCGCCATCTGGGGATGGTACTCTACGGAACGGTACTGGGGAGCGGGTTTCTCATAGGATTTTTAGCCAAGTTCTTTCTGCGGCGAGCCGAGGAGCCCGTCGAGCATCCCCACTTCCCCTCTGGCTTGCACATTGGAGGTGTGGAGACATTCACAAAGGCTATATCGGGCGCGACTACGGGAATGCTGACGGTCTGTGCCTACGTCATTTTTTTCTCGGCTTTGACGGGGGCTTTGGGGTGCGCCGTGGGGGACACGGGACGGGAGGGAGAGGTGGGCTACGTTCTCCTGTCGGGGTTTTTGGAAATGACGGGTGGGATCAGCCTGGCATCGACTCTTTCCAACTTTGAATGGGGACTGATTCTGACGGCGGCCTTTGCGGGCTGGTCCGGGATATCGGTACATTTCCAGGTCATGACCTTGTGCGCGGGACGAGGGCTCTCCTTCAAGCCCTACCTCATCGCCAAGGCGTTTCAAGGGATCCTCTGCGGTATTATCATGGCGGCGATTCTGACCCTCAAGCCCGCTTGGCTCAACCCCGCCGATGGAGTAATTCTGGACGCCATTCTTGCTTTCACCTCTTGGAAAGATATTTCAGTCCCCGCTCTCATCACCAACGGCGTCTTCATGGCCGGTTGGGTGCTGTCGCGGGTGGGGAGGCGGTAAGCGGGGGCGTTGCCCCCGAACCCCCACCAAAGAACTTTTTGAAAAAAGTTCTTTGGAATCTCAAAAACTTTCAAAAAATATTGTCAGATAATCTTTTTTAAAAGTTCTTGAAAAGGGGTTCGGGGAAAAACTTATTTCAAGAAGTTTTTCCCTGAGCGCTCCCCCGCTCCCCCCACAAACCCAAAGTTGAAAGCGGCTCGCCGTCGCGAGCCTCTTTCAAGGTAATGATACGATTATTCTGCCGCGAACCACACCCGCATATCGGTCTCGGCGCGGTTGGCGAAGGCGTTGTAGGGGATGAGCTTGAGGACGGCATCCTCGGTCTTGGGCGGGGTATTGCGGTAGAGACCGCCGCAATCCGTGACCCGTTTGGTACAGGGCACCGCGAGGGTGGGCAGGCCGTAGGCTTCGCTTCCCTCCTCGGTGGCGGTGAAATCGCGGGTGAGCACGTAGTTGTGGAGCTCCCGCTCGCCATTGTCCACGCCCTCGGCGCAGTAGACCACGGGGCCGCGCATGACGGCGGCCTGACCTGCGGCGCGAAGCACGCGGCTGTCAGCCCACACGCGGCGGGGTGTCAGGTCAAAGGTCACTGTAACGGGGGTACCGTCGTTCTCCACCAAAGCATAGCCGTTTTCCAGCGTATAAGGCTTATCCAGAGTGTAGGCATCGCACCAGGCGGGAATGCGGATGGCAAGCTTGGAAGCGCCCGTAGCGGTGACCGTTACCTTGCCGTTGCGGGGGTAATCCGTCTCCACGGATGCGGTGATACCATCGGCGGTCACGTCGGAGGCGGCGAACTGGTTGATATACAGGGTGTCCCCCTCTACGCCGTAAACGTAGTTGCCCAGAGAAGCCAGCAGGCGGTTCATGTTGGGAGGACAGCAGGAGCAACCGAAGCAGGCCACGCGGCGGTGGGCTGGGAAACGGCGGGCGCCCCAAACGCTCACGAAGCGCTCGGAGAGGTTGATCTCCAAGGGGTTCTCATAGAAGAACTGGTCTCCGCTGACCGAAAGACCCGAGGTCACGCCGTTATAGAGGGCGCGCTCGATGACGTCGGCGTAGGCGGCGTTATTGTCCAGAGCCAGCATACCGTTTGCGAAGAAGCAAAGGGCGATGCCCGCGCAGGTCTCGGTGTAGGC
>JAZRIF010000114.1:0-2962 GCA_045645165.1 Eubacteriales bacterium | reverse complement strand
TGGCAATAATTCTTTTGTGTGTTGATACTTTCTTGGCATACAATTACCCCCTTGATATGGTATCTATATTCTACCACATCAAGGGGGCTTTTGTCTACTGTCCGTTTTTAACGGACTTGTTCAATTTTGGGCGGGGATTTTTCATTGGGGAGATTTAAATTTGGGTTTGTCGGGGAGCGGGGAAACGCCAAAGAGAAACTTCTTAAAAGAAGTTTCCCTCTGGACACCCTTCAAGAACTTTCAAAAAAGATATTGATAAATAACTCTTTTTGAAAGTTTTTGAGATTCCAAAGAACTTTTTTGAAAAAGTTCTTTGGTGGGGTACAGGGGCAAAGCCCCTGGCCGATAAACTCCAATTTATCCGTAAATCTCCTTGAAAATCGGATCCAGCGCCGCGGCGACGCAGGCAAAGCCAAGATCGTTGGGGTGGCAACCGTCCACGCTGCCACCGTCGCCGCCGAAGATGGCAAAGATCTGCTCGCCGTCCACGAAGTAAACGTTCTCGCCACGGGCATTGGCGCGATCAAAGGTAGTCTTGACCACTTCGCGGCGGGCGACCTCGTCGGGGTTGTAGCGGATACCGGGGCGGGTGATGAAGACCACGGGAATGTCGGGGTGGGTGGCGCGGATGTTCAAGTACATGGGCTCATGGGTGGCGGCCAGATGCTCCACGGTAGGAGCATTGTGATCGTAGGCAAAAACGAAGGCCGACATGGGCTGGGATGCGATGTAATCCGAGATGGCCTGCTCACCGCGGGCACTGCCCGAGAAGCCAAGGTTGCGGAAGTCCACGTTGTACTTACGGGAGAGGATATTGGGATAGTTGTTACCGGGACGGGAGGCGCATCCGCCCTGGGTGATGGAGGAACCGTAGTAGACAGTAGGCAAAAGGTCGCGGTAGGGGTCGGCGGGCTCTACCACAGCATCGGGAGAAAGGCCGATCCAAAGCTCCTCAATGCCGCCGTAGAGGGGGAGGTTGAGCAGCACGTCCTTGGTTCCTTCCACGGGAAGCCAGACCATGTTGGTATAACCGCGGTTTTTCGTCATGTTGTTGGCGGCGTCGTTCCCTCCCTCGGTCATGCAGGAGCCGTAGTAGCGGTAGCCGCCCGGGTATCCCCCGAAGCCGCCGAGGTACACGTCCAGTCCCGCGGTGCCCACGAGAGTCATGTGGGGCATAAGGCCTACCCCCGAGAGCTTGACCTTCACGGCCAGATGGGGGGAGGTGGTCTTGAAGCGGACGCGGCCGCCCGAAGTGTGGAGGTTGAGCCACTTCACACCCTCGTTGGTGGCGTCGGCCACCTCCTGCGGGATGCGGTGGAAGGGAGCACCGTCGTGGGGCTCGCAAAGTCCGTGGATGGAGAAGGGCTCCTCCAGCGCATTGCGGAACACGATGGGGAGGTTGCAAACGGTTTCAATGGCTAAATTCTTGTCGATTTCGGAGATGGATTTGGACATGGCAAAGTCTCCTCCCATATAATTATGTGAAATTTCGCTCAAAAGCACAAAAAAATGCAAAATTTTTGCTGATATTAGTATAGCATATTCTTGATTTTTTTGCAAGAGTATGTTATAATATTTATTTGTATGGACAATGGAGAAATTTAGCCGTATTCGAGCGTTTAAGCGGCCTCCGCAGAAAGGAGAACTTTGTCATGAAGGAAAACCAATTGGCGCAGGGCTCTGTGGTTCTGGGCATCGACGTGGGCGGGAGCACCACCAAGATCGTGGGCTTCAAGCACAGCCCCGACGGTACGCGAACCCTCATGAATCCCCTCTTTGTGCGCGCCACCGACCCCATCACCTCCATCTACGGCGCGCTGGGGCGTTATACCTCCGAAAACGGGTTGGCCCTGTCGGATATCCGTCGGATTATGACCACGGGCGTGGGCTCCTCCTACCTGTCGGGCCCCATCTACAATCTGGAATGTACGTCCGTTCCCGAGTTCTCGGGAGTGGGACTGGGTGGACTGTACCTCTCGGGTCTTAACGAAGCCATCATCGTCAGCATGGGCACGGGTACAGCTCTGGTACACGCCAAGCGCAACTCCGACGGCACCACCGCCATCGACTATCTCGGCGGTACAGGCGTGGGCGGCGGTACGCTCTTGGGACTGACCAAGAAGATGCTGGGTGTGGATACCATCGCCCACATCGAACAGCTCTGCGAGGGAGGAGACCTCGGTAAGATCGACTTGACCATCAAGGACATCACCCAACAGGGTCAGTTCCCCGAGATGAGCATCAACCTCACCGCCTCCAACTTCGGCAACCTCAGCGACCTGGCCGACAGCCACGATATCGCTCTGGGCATCGCCAACATGGTGGCGGAAACCATCTTCATGATGGCCATCTTCGCCGCGCGAAGCAAGGGGGTTACCGACATCGTGCTGACGGGCAACCTCACCACCATATCCCCCATCCGCCGCGTGTTCGAGGGGCTGGCCTCCCACTTCGGAGTGCGCTTCATCATCCCCGAGAACTCCAGCTTCGGTACGGTGATCGGAGCGGCGTTGTACGAGGGGTAAGAGCGAGAGAGCGTCGGGGCTCTGCCCCAAACCCCGCCAAAGAACCTTTTGGAAAAAGGTTCTTTGGAATCTCCCAAAACCTTAAAAATGGATTTGGGGATCATGAAAACGAAAACAATTATCAAACATAAAAAAGAAAGGCAAACCATTATGCAGTGGACATCCCTTAACGATCTGCGCGAGAAGTATCTCGCATTCTTCGAGTCGAAGAATCACCTTCGCCTCCCCCCCTACCCCCCCCCTCCCCCCAACCCCCCCCCCCCCCCTCCCCTCAACCCGGGTATGGCGCCCATGAAGAAGTTCTTCACGGGTGAAGAAATCCCTCCCCGCAACCGCGTCTGCACCTGCCAGAAGTGCATCCGTACCCCCGACCTGGAGCGCGTGGGTCACACCGCCCGCCACGGCACCTTCTTCGAGATGCTGGGTAACTTCTCCTT
>JAZRIF010000113.1:0-34809 GCA_045645165.1 Eubacteriales bacterium | reverse complement strand
TTAGGAAGATGGATACTTAAGGAAGAAACCGTGGGTTTCTTCCTTAAGTGGCGTTCTTTCCGTCCCTTTCTGTCGCCATGGACAGAAAGGGACATCAAAAGTTCTTAAGGTAATAAACAACTCACCGATAAATTGCAATTTATTTTCCAATACATAAGAAAGGAGCCCGCTCCATGAATATTCTGCACCGCCGTCCGCTGTTCCTGTGTTGCGCTGTTTTTCTGGTTGCGTCCGTCGTAGGGCTTGCTTTGCCTGCCACAGGAAAGCTGATCGTCGGGCTCCTTTCTCTTGCTTGTGCAATCCTTTACGCCATCTTTTCTTTACGCCGCAGATGCTCACGGGGCCGAATCATTTTAGTGGCGGTTGCGACACTGCTGGCATCTGTGGGGTTGCTTTTGTCCCACCTGACCTTTTCCGGCTCCCAAACAATTCGCTTGCAGGAGCTTGAACAGACGACCGTATGGGTAAAGGGAACTGTGACCGACCGTCGCGGTTCGGGCGGAAATCTGACTTCGTATGCTTTAGCGCTTGCCTCGGTCAACGGAGAGAGCACCGACGGTATGGCTGTTTTGACTTGCTACTACGTCTCTGGTCTTCAACCGGGTTATGAGGTTGAGTTGGAAGCGACCTTGATTCCTTTGTCGGAAGCCGCAGGTGACGGTTATGACGCGACTGCCCTGCAAGGCGACGGATACGTGATCGGCCTCCTTTCGGAGGATGAAACAACGGTAACGGTTTTGCAGGAGGAAAGCAAGAAGCTGTCTGTGCGAGCAGGGAACCTTCGTCGTATGTTGTCCGCACGTCTTGATCTCTTGGCCGGAAAGGACGCCAAAGGCCTGCCTTCTGCATTGCTTTTTGGAGAAAAATCCTACCTTTCGGATGAGGTGCGCCGTGATTTCTCCCGCGCAGGTATTTCGCATTTGCTGGCCATCAGCGGTCTGCATGTTACGCTTCTCTTCGGTTTGTTGGATGGATTACTCCGCCTCCTTCGTGTATCCAAAAAATTTCGTGCTGTTCTTTTGGCCTCAGGTGCCGTGGGGTATTTGATCCTCTTGGGCTTTCCTCCGGCCGCCACACGCGCTACGATCATGCTGGGCGTGACCTACCTCTCCTATCTCCTATCCTCCCGTGCCGATCCCTTGACGTCCTTGGGACTATCGGGCGCGCTGATCGTTGCTGTTACTCCATACGCCGTAGCCGACGCTGGATTCTGGATGTCCTTTCTGGCAACCCTGGGCCTTGTTACGGTCATGCCTCTCGTGTGGGAATGGCTGAACCGCACGCCGCGTAGGGAAGCATCTCCATTGTGGACGATGCTTCGCAGGGATCTGATCAAATGTATGGTTGCCCTTGCGGTTGGCTTGATTGCCATGAGCTTTACGCTGTCCATGGTGGCGGCGGTGATTGGAGAAATGGGTATCCTCTCCGCCGTTACTACCATCTTGCTGACACCCTTTTGCGCTGTGATTCTGTTGCTGTCACTTCTGGTTTTGCCCTTTATAGGGACGGCTGTCGGCGCATTTTTAGGTAGCTCGGTACAACTCGTTTGCATATATATGCTGAATCTGGTTGAATGGATAGCGAACCCCTCGTGGGTCGTAATTTCTCTACGTCATCCCGCTGTTCTGCCGTTAGCCGCCCTCATGTTGGTTGCCGTACTGGCTTTTCTGGTGATTCAATTACCCACACGACGACGCTGGTTGACTGTGTTGCCCATTCTTTTGGGATGGACTGCTATCGGCGGGGTACTGGGTATTCACCATATTCTGAACAGGGACGAGATCGATGTTACCTACCTGCAACCCTCCTCGGTTTCAGATTCTATTGTGATGGTTTCGGGGCAGGACGGTTTTATCTGCGATCTTTCCAACGGCTCCCTATCGTCTATGACCACTGCCGTGCGGGAAGCCGAGCGCCGTGGTGCTACCGAACTGTCGGCTCTGATGCTGACCCACTACCATAACCGCACATCGGGAGCTCTATCCACCCTGCTCTCCCGAGAAATGGTTCGAGCTTTGTGGCTCCCGTCCCCTGACAATGAGGAGGACTACGGATACATGCTCTCTTGCCTGGAGAAAGCTAAGCTGGCCAATGTACCTGTTTTTGTATATGACGCAGGGGAGACACTGGAGGTGTTCGGAGAGGGAAGGCTGACGTTGGAGACAGCTTCCATCAAACGCTCCGAACAACCCGTGCTGTTGGTTTCATTGGACGTATCCCTTGAAGAGACAGGAAGCGACCGTCTCGTTTACTGCGGTTCCGCCGTGTTCGAAAGTGAGTTGGCAGAACGCGCCGCCGAACTTGTCGAAGCAGCCGACACGGTCATCTTTGGCAATCACGGCCCGCTATGCAAGAAACCCTACGGCGCAACGACGGATATGACCGATTCGCAGCAAATTATTTTCTCTGCATACGGGGACATCGCTGCTTGGTTCGACTCTGAAGGTCTGCCAAATCATATTCTTTTATGGATGGGACAAAAACGTTTTGTTCTATACCGGTAAACTATGAAATCCTCGCTCGTATGGCGGGGATTTCTCATTTTTATGAAAAAAATCCATCTGTTTCCGTCTATTTCTCCAAAACCCCTTGACCCGAGAAACATTTTTTGCTATAATATACCTATCTGTATCTGCCCGCGGAAAAATTCCCGACGGGGAGTAAAAAAGGGGGATTTTTTATGGATTGCGCTACGCTTTATGATAAGATATACGCCTGCTGGCTTGGTAAAAACATCGGCGGAACTCTGGGAACACCCGTAGAGGGACGCATGGAAGTCATGGATCTGACCTGGTATCCTCGCCTGGATCCCAAGGGGGCTCTGCCCAACGACGACCTGGATCTCCAGCTTTTGAATCTCCACGCCATGGAGATGTACGGCACCCACACCACCGCTGAGCATATCGCCGCCGAGTGGAGTGAGCATTGCTATTTCCCCTGGGATGAGTATGGCCATGCGGGTACCGCCATGCGCTACGGTTTCAAGCCCCCCTTCTCGGGTATGTTCGATAACCATTTCACCAACTGCATGGGTTGTCCCATCCGCTCCGAGATCTGGGCGGCCATTGCCGCAGGAAAGCCCCGCCTGGCGGCCTATTTTGCCTGGCAGGATGCCGTAGTCGATCACGCAGGCGGAGAAGGTGTTTTCGGTGAGATTTTCAACGCTTCCTTGGAGGCTGCCGCTTACGAATCCACCGACGTCCCCGCGCTGATCCGCGAGGCGCTGACCTATATTCCCACTACCTCCCGCGTCTACGGTGCAGTTTCCCTGATGCTCGCTATGTACGAACAGGGCGCCGAGCTTCTGGAGGCCCGCGCCGCCGTGCTGGACAAGTTCGGCAGTCCCAACTTCACCGACGCGCCTCAGAATATCGCCTTCGGTTTAGCCGGACTTCTGTGGGGCAAGGACTTTGAGGATGCCATCCTGAAGGTGGTGAATCTGGGCTATGACACCGACTGTACCGTGGCTACCTGCGGCGCTATCTGGGGTATTCTCTACGGTCGCGAGGGCATTGATCCCAAGTGGGCAGAGCCCATCGGTGATACCATTCAGGTCTCTGCCGCTATCCGCGGTTTCCGCGCTCCCGCTGACCTGGACGAGCTGACCAATCGGTGCCTGTCCCTGTACGACAAGCTCTGCTGTGAGGATGCTGAGACCTTCATCATCACCGAGGAGGATAACTCCGATTTTGCCGTCCAGCATTATACCCTCCCGGAGGGTGCCAAGCGGAGCGAGGCCTTCTGCGTGGATGTTCGCTACGAGGATGGCGATCCTACCGTCGCTCCCGAGCGCTCCCAGCTCCTTCACGTGACCCTGACCAACAACACTACCTGGCCCTGGACCCTCGAGGCGCGCATGGAGTGCCCCTACGGTCTGATGGCCGATGTGCCCGCCCAGATCGTCGTTGCCCCCGGTGAGACCGTTCTGTATAGCCCCACCGTCAAGGCCGATCCCAACGCTTATTACAACGTACCCAATGATCGCGTATATCCTGCCGTTCTGGCCATCAAGCGCCTCAACTGTGGTGATCGTTGGAAGATCTACCGCCTGCCCGTGACTCTGCTGGCACCCAACCGCTGGACCCTCAACGGTAAGCCCACTTTGGTGCCCGCTGCTACCGTGCAGTTTACCGAGCTCGCCGAGGACGGCGTTTACGTGGCCGAGGCGACTCTCTGCACACCGCCTGTCACCCGTGAGACCCGTATGATCTGCAACTGTGTCTGGCCTACTACCGTGGAGCTGGACGGCGACGTGATCATGAAGACCGACGGTCTCTCCCCCTTCATGCCTGCTTACCACCGCGTCCCTTGGGATCAGCGCAGAGACGGTATTTTGCAGAGAGGTATCCATAAGGTCAAGGTTACCGTCCGCATGCCTGAGGAGGCCAAGGATGTCCTGCCTATGTTCGTGATCAGCCTTAACGCTCCTGCGCAGGTGACCGAACCCGGTAATTTCTACGCGTACATTGATAACCATTTTGCCCGTTGACTATGCTCAACGGATGCAGCCCGATGAGCAGAAACGCTCATCGACCATTCACCATCGGAGGAAGTATATGAACAGCCAAACCGATCAAACCAAGCTCAAACGTCTCCAGAACCGTATCCGTGCCCGCAAAGGTCTGATCGGATGTGGTGAAGAGTTCAGCATGGCTCTGCAACATACGGGAAGACTGCTCTATGCAGGAACAGACCGTTGGGGACAGGAGGAAGCTCGCGACTGGTCCGAGGTCATATTTATGGCCTGCGGACAGGATCACATTGCGGCATTGACCGCGGACGGCACCGTACGAATGGCGGGACGTACTTCAATTGATCCGGCCTTTGTTGAAAGCCAATCCTGTGTTCGATCTGTAGCTGTAGGCAGACAGAATTTGGCCGTACTGTTGGGAAACGGGCTTGTGATTGTTGGAGGCGATAACCGATATGGGCAGTGCAATACCCATGAATGGCCGTCTGTGACAGATGTGATCTGCGGGAAAAATTTTACCGTTGGTCTGACTCAATCGGGACAAACCGTGATCACCGGAGGAGTGCGTTCTCTGCGCTATACAGTTCGAGCTTGGAAAGCCGTGGCGGGACTTTTTACCGATTATGAAGGTCGTACGGTGTACGGCATTACGGCTGACGGAAAATTGTTATCCTCATCACACCTCCCCCGTCGCGTGCAGAAATGGAAAAACCTCGTATATGTTTCTGCTTCACAGAAGCATATTTGGGCTGTAACAGCCACGGGTCAGCTTTTGTCGACGGATCCTGCCATTGAGAAAATCAGCAAGAATAAGCAGTATATTGCCTGCGCCGTCAGCCCAACTCATGCCGCTGCTCTTTCTCGGGACGGTCAGGTCATTTCGGTGGGAAAGAATGATTTCGGCCAATGCGGAACCGCACGTTTCGGGGCATTGTTTGCCGATTTTGATGAATTCAGTGCAGACCGCCGCGCCCGCTATACATATATGGATGAATCGGATCATGCGTATCAGGCGCATTTGATCGAGGCTGTTCGCAATAAACGCTTTCTGGCTTGCGGAGAACGAATTACCGCCTGTATCTGTGCCGACGGTCGGGTGCTTGCTTCTGCCGGATTCCATAAGAGTAAGCAGTGGACACAAGTCCGCGCGTTGGCTTGCGGCAACGCTCATTTGTTGGCGCTCCATGAAAACGGTCAAGTCAGCGCAGACGGAAACAATGTGGACGGATGCGTGGAGGTAAATGAATGGCGAAATATCAAGTCCATTGCCGCCGGAAAGTACCATTCTATTGGTCTTCGGGAGGATGGCACGGTTCTTTTCTGCGGCCGAAACGATATGGGTCAAGGGGACGTAACCGAATGGATGGGGGTTCGCCATATCTATACTTCGGACAATTATACGGTGGGCGTGACATATGACGGGAAACTGCTTTTGGCAGGTATTCCGCCCTTTGACCCGACCGTGATCTCGGATTCCTGGCAGAATCCTTGTGACGTGGTTCTTACAGACACGCACATGGTATGTCTTTATGCGGATGGACGGGTGTATGATACCTTCGGTATGACCTCGGAGATCCCGGAGATGCGAACCGAGGAGTGGAATTATATTCGTGCGATTGCGGCTGCTCCGGGAATCACCGTTGGACTTTGCTTTGGTGGGCGCGTGCTGACCGCAAGCGAACAAGCCTGCGGTTTATTGGATACCGCCTCTTGGAAGCATGTGGTGGATATCGGTTGCGGAGACGGTTACGTGGTCGGCCTTTGCTCAAACGGGCAGATTCTGTCTGTTGGGTGTTTTGCAGATACTCAAGACGTGGATGTTGACCATTGGCGGGATGTCATTGCTTTGCGGTGCGGTCTTGGACATTTGGCGGGACTGACCCGTAGTGGGCAAGTACTGGCCTGTGGCGATGATGATGATAAGCAATGCAGCGCAACAGCTCATTTCTCTCTGTTCCGAGATGTACGTCAACTCTACGGTTACGGTCAGTACAGCCGACAGATCGAAATGGAGATTCGTGCCAATCGGATCACCGAAGAAATACCCGAAGTTGACAGAAAAAAAACGGCATTCTCGAACTTTGCCGAAGCCTCTGCCGCATTGCGGGGAAGTTTTGCTATCGGTATGGCCCATACTGTTTATCTGGATGAGATGGGTCGCATTCGTGCAGAAGGAGCCAATGATTGCGGCCAGTGTGATCTGGGAGTATTCGATGCGGCGAAGCAGGTGGCGGCCGGCCCGTACCGTTCTGCGGCCATTCTCTCAGACGGTCGTATTCTTCTGGCGGGACGAAATTCCGACGGGCAGGGTGATGCGCGCGTGCTGAATAGGGAATTGAATGGGGTGGATGCTTCTTCGGCGTATACTTGGAATCAAATTTCCTGTGGGCATACTCATACCGTTGCCCTACGTTCGGATGGACGGGTCTATTCCATCGGTGCCAATTCCGACGGACGATGTGACACACGGCAATGGCGGGATGTGGCGGAAATTACATGTGGTGTCCGTCATACCGTTGCCCGCAGGTTCGACGGCACTTGCATGGCCGCTGGCGACAATCGCTATGGCCAATGTGGCGTGACGGAATGGAAAAACGTAACCATGATCGCGGCAGGTGAGTTTCATACAGTTGCTTTGACAGCCGATGGAGGTGTACTGGCCGTTGGCGATCACCGCAAGGGACAATGCGCTGTGGATGATCTGCGAGATGTGATATCCATCGCCTGTTTGCCCGAGGCAACCCTATGCGTTCTGCGGAACGGCCGTGTGGTCATCCGCGGCGGCAGCGGAGAATTGAACGCCGCTGTGGAAGCTCTGCGCGACGTGGTCGCTTTGGATACCTGCGAATACCGTGTTGCGGCTATGACTGCGAGTCGTGAGCTTGTGATCATTCCGTAAAGAAAAAAGAGGCGTTACGCCTCTTTTTTCTTTATGTTTGGATACGTTTGTCCGTTATGTATCATTCTCTTTTTTCTTTACAAGAACGGGAAGAATAGTCAGCACAGCTACGCCGACCAACGCGGAAGAACCCAGAACCGAAACGCAACCGCTGTTGGCAGAACCGGAATTACCGGAAGATTCACTGTCGGAAACGGCAGTATTACTGTGAGGATCGGTCACGGGTTCCGTGGGAGCCTCGGTGGGGGCTTCTGTCTCAGGCTCCAGAAGCTCCTGGGTGGGATACACGTACTTGCCCTCCAAAATGGCTTCCTTGATCGCCTCGGAGGAAGCAAAGAAGATATCCGAAATCAGCATGGTGTTACCCGCTTCGTTTGCGGCCTTCTGCCAGTCGATCCGCAGGGTATCCAAATCGCCCGTAAAACCGTTGTCGCTTAAATCGAATACGGCATACTGCCAGTCCTCACTGACGGACAGAGTGTTGGACGCTTTGACATCCGAGCCGTTAACGGAAAGCTCCATGGCGATGTTGTTCATGGACACGTCCTTAACGCGCAGAATGATGTACTTAACGTTCTCACCGTTGACGGGAGCCAGACGCAGAGTCCTGCAAAGCTCGCCGTAGGGAAGGGTTACGTAGGGATCCGAGCTTTGTGCGGTGGAGACAAAGGAGAGAACCTTTCCGAGGGCGTCGTCCTCGGTGATCTGAATCTCGGTATCACCGAGATCGGTGAAGATGGACGTGTCGGTAAGGGAACCCAACAGGAGCGCGCCGCTGTTGGCAATGCTCTCGGGACGCTCATATTCGGGCACAAGCCCCTCGGCGACGGCCTTGTCGGCCAGCTCAAGGGAGTGCTTTTCCCAAACGGCGTACAGGGTGACGTCACCCGTCAGATTGATGGCGTCGCCTGCTTTGAAGTCAACCTTTACGTTATAGGGAGTCAGCGACCAACCCAGGAAGGTGTCTCCCTCCAGAGTGGGAATCCCATCGGTAACCGTACCCGTCTCGCCGATGGTGACCTTTTGTGCCTCGGGGGCATTCTCACCGCCGTTGGCGTCGTAGGTGACGGTGTCTTCGCCCACGGCTTGAACCATGAGCCAGAGAATACCGGTAGGCAGGTAGCCCATTTCCTCACCGTAGCTGACGCGAGCCATTCCATCCTCTACTTCGTACAGCGTGACGAGAGAACCGGCGGGAACCGTACAGATACGACCCGTAGCGCCGGGAGCTTTCTTGAGGGCGGCGCTGTAGCTGTTGACGACGTACTGACCGCGGGGCATACCCTCGGCGTAGGAGTAGTCAATGGTGGGCTCGTTACCTTCGTTGTAGGGAGGCGTACCGTAACCGATAACGCAGGGATCGTTCAGGGCGTAGGAGCGCACGGTCACGTTGTTGTCAGCATTACCCTCAATGGTATAGACGTGGGTTTTGGTGGTGTAGAGTACGTAGCCGATATGACCGGAGCCCGTATTTTTGCCGTCCCAGTTGAAGAAGATCATATCAGCGGGCTTGGGCGTATACGTACCCTTGTAGGCGGCGGAATCCTGCCACATCTTCATGGCTTTCAGTTCGCCGACCCATTTCCAGCAGCCGATCTCGGAGGAGGCCTTGTCGAAATGAGCCTGATTGAGACACCAGTTGACAAAGCAAGCGCACCACTCGTAGGCGTTGTTGCTGTAATGGGGAACCAGTAAGCGAGCGTATTCTATGTAGTTGGATGAGCCGCTCGTGTTCTTTCCGTCGAAATCCTTGGAAGAATTACCCTCATGGTAACCCAACTGGGAGACGGCAATGCGAAGCACGTTATTGCGATCGTTTGCGGTCAGTTCCAGAGCGGTAAAGTTTTCGTACCATACGGAGGTTTTATATTCCTCGGAGAATTGATAATTTGGGTCGTTTTTCAGCCAGTTCCGCATGGGGATACCGGTTCCGAAGGGTTCAAGCGCGGTTACCGCCAAAGAGGCTGATGAAGCCAAAAGGAGACCTGCCAGAATGGTGGCCAGCGTTTTTTTGAATCTCATGAAGAATGTCGTACCGGAAGGTACATTCCTTTCTGTATTTTGCTATACATATTATACCATGGAAAAAAGGATTTGTAAAGGGGATTTTCGCTGAAAACGGCAGATTTTGGGGGCGAATCGCTCGACAATATCTGCCAAAGAAGGGACATGGAGCAAATTTTGGGGAATATTGTCAGGAAATGATGCCCCCGCCAATCACCACGTCGCCGGCGTAAAACACGCAGGATTGCCCCTTGCAGGCGGCCCGCTGAGGGGTCTCAAAGGTGACGGTGGCGGTATCCTTACCCGTCATGACCACGGTGGCGGCATCCCCGCGGTGGGTACTGCGGATGCGGGCAGTGACGGCCAGGGGAGTGTCGATGGCATCCACCGAAAGCAGATTGACATGAGTCAGATTTACCTCGCGGGAAAACAGATCCTCGTTCTTGCCCAGTACCACTTGGCGGGTAACAGGGTCTTTTCCGCAGACGAAGGCGGGCGCGCCCAGAGCGATCCCCAGCCCCTTGCGTTGGCCTATGGTGTAGTGTATGATGCCCCTATGGCGTCCCAGAACCTTGCCGTCGGTATCCACGAAATCTCCCACCTCGGGCGTCCGTCCCGTGTAGCCCTCCATGAATCCCGCGTAATTTCCATCGGGAACAAAGCAGATATCCTGGCTGTCGCTCTTGTGAGCCGTCTCAAAGGAAAGGGAAGCGGCCAACTCGCGGATTTCGGGCTTGGTCATGTCCCCTAGGGGGAACAGGATGTGGGGAAGCAATTCCTTCGGCAGCTGCCAGAGGAAGTAGGATTGATCCTTGCCCTCGTCAGCGGCTTTGCAAAGCAGATAGCGGTCGCCGTCCCTGTGTATGCGGGCGTAGTGCCCCGTGGCGATCATATCGGCTCCGTCGGAGGTAACGGCCTCCCACAGAGCGCCGAACTTGATGGTTTTATTGCAGGTCACGCAGGGGTTGGGGGTGCCGCCCTCCTCGTAGACGCGAATGAAATCCTCAATGACGCAGCGGCAAAACACATCCCCCATGTCGTAGGTCTTGTGGGGGATGCCCAGCTTGGCGCAGATGGCGCGGGCGTCGGTGACGTCCTGCGTGTCGCCCGTGGAGCCATCGGGGCGGTACAGGGTCATGGTGGCTCCCGTGACGCTATAGCCTGCCTGCGTCAGCAGATAGGCCGCCACGGAAGAATCCACACCGCCGCTCATGGCGGCGAAAACGTGATGGTTCATATTCGTCATAATTGTTCCTCACCCCAAACATGGGTCGTGAGCTGTCCCTCCACCTGCAACCCCTCAAAATCATACTGCCGCAGTACCTCATACACCGCAATAGCCACCGAATTGGAGAGATTCAGCGACCGCAGGTGATTGCGCATGGGGATACGCACGCAGGTGTCGGGGTGGGCAAAGAGCAGGTCTTCGGGAAGGCCTTTGGTCTCCTTTCCGAACATGAGGAAGACCTTCGCGGGGTACTGTACGTCGATGTGGCGGTGTTGGGCTTTCGTAGTAAAATAATACACGACAGCATCGGGATTCTTTGCGTAGAAGTCGTCCAGACCGTCGTAGAAATGCACGTCCAGCTTGTCCCAGTAATCCAGCCCCGCCCGCTTCATCCTACGGTCGTCGATGGTGAAGCCAAGGGGGCGGATGAGGTGCAGGGAAGCACCCGTCGCCGCGCAGGTGCGGGCGATGTTGCCGGTGTTCTGAGGAATTTCAGGTTCGTGGAGAACAATGTTGATGTGAGGCATGGGAGATCCTTTCGTGTGGAATGGTATATTGCAGTTGATAGGCCGAGGGCTTTTCTCCTGGCCCCCACTTAAACCCTTCTTGAAAGGAGGGTTTAAGAATCCCAAGAACTTTCAAAAAATGTCAAATCATTATTTTTGAAAGTTTAGGGGGCAAGCCCCTTTTTCAAGAGGGGCTTGTGGGGGCAGGGGCAAAGCCTCTGCAAACCCAAATTTGAATTTGAATACTCCCATTATAATACAAATCCGCTATTTTTGCAAGTATTATCTGAAAATTTACAATTAACCCTTGATATATGACTTATATTTATAGTATAATAAATGCAGAATTGCTTGAAGCATCTGCGATGCATGATTTTCGCAGTGCAAAAGAAAGGAAACACACACAATGGGACTCATAAGAAAAATTTTTGGCTCTTACAGCGATCACCAGGTCAAAAAACTGGAGAAGATCGCCGATAAGATCGAGGCGTTGGCCCCCACATATAAGAATATGACCGATGACGAGCTTCGCGGCATGACTGAGATTTTCAAGAAACGTCTTGCAGCCGGCGAAACGCTGGACGACATCCTCCCCGAGGCCTTCGCTGCTGTTCGCGAGGCGGACGACCGCGTGCTGGGTAAGCGTCCCTTCCACGTTCAGCTCATCGGTGGTATCATCCTGCACCAGGGTCGTATCGCGGAAATGAAGACCGGTGAAGGTAAGACTCTCGTAGCTACCCTCCCCGCCTATCTCAACGCCCTGACCGGTAAGGGTGTCCATATCGTCACTGTCAACGACTATCTGGCCTCCCGTGATGCCGAGGAGATGGGTAAAGTTTACGGATTTATGGGACTCAAGACGGGTCTTGTTATCCACGGTCTCTCGCCCGCCCAAAAGCAGGCTGCTTACAACGCCGACATTACCTACGGTACCAATAACGAGTTCGGCTTTGACTACCTCCGCGATAACATGGTGGTGTATAAGTCCCGCCTGGTGCAACGCGGACATGCCTTCGCCATCGTGGACGAGGTGGACTCCATCCTCATCGACGAAGCCCGTACCCCTCTGATCATTTCGGGTGAGGGGGATACCCCTACCGACCTCTACGACCGCGCCGATAAATTCGTTCGGACGCTCAAAAAGCACGTGGTCAAGGAGATCGATGCTAAGGAAGAACAGGATAATATCGAGGCAGACTATATCGTGGACGAGAAGGCCAATACCGCCGTGCTGACTCCCCGCGGTGCCAAGCGCGCCGAATCCTTCTTCGGCATTGAGAACTATACCGATGCCGAGAATGCAACCTTGGCGCACCATATCAATCAAGCCATCAAGGCGCATGGTTGCATGAAGCTGGACGTGGATTACGTGGTCAACGACGAGGGCGTTATGATCGTCGATGCCTTCACCGGCCGCCTTATGCCCGGCCGCCGTTTCTCCGACGGTCTGCACCAGGCCATCGAGGCTAAGGAAGGCGTCACCGTACAAAAGGAAAACAAGACGCTGGCAACCATCACCTTCCAGAACTACTTCCGTATGTACAAGAAGCTCTCGGGTATGACGGGTACGGCTCTGACCGAAGAAAACGAGTTCCGTGAGATCTACAGTCTTGACGTAGTGGAGGTTCCCACCAATAAGCCCATGATCCGAGAGGATCACGACGACTCGGTGTACAAAACCATGGCAGGGAAGTACCGCGCCGTTGTCAAGCAGGTACGCGAATGTTACGACCGAGGCCAGCCTGTGCTGGTTGGTACGGTCTCCATCGATAAGTCGGAGCTTTTGTCCGTCCTGCTCAAGAAAGCCGGTATTCCTCACACCGTGCTGAACGCCAAGTTCCACGCACGCGAGGCCGAGATTGTTGCCCAGGCCGGTAAGTCGGGTGCTGTCACCATCTCCACCAACATGGCAGGACGTGGTACCGATATCATGCTGGGTGGTAACCCCGAGTATATGGCGAAATCCGATCTGCGCGCCATGGGCATTGAGGAAGGTCTGATCGTTCAGGCTACGGGCACCGCGGATACCGACGATGAGTCCATTCTGGGCGTGCGCCGTCAGTACAAGGAGCTCTATGAGAAGCATAAGGCCGAGATCGCACCCGAGGCAGAAAAGGTTCGTGCAGCAGGCGGTCTCTTCATCCTGGGTACCGAGCGTCATGAATCCCGCCGTATCGATAACCAGCTCCGCGGTCGTTCGGGCCGTCAGGGCGATCCCGGTGAGTCTCGCTTTTTCCTGTCTCTGGAGGACGATCTCATGCGTCTGTTCGGCAATAACGAGCGCATCGTTTCCATCATCGACCGACTGGGTCTGGACGAGGACACCCCCATCGAGGCCGGTATCCTGTCGGGTACAATTGAGACTGCCCAGAAGCGTATCGAGGATAACAACTTCAAGCGCCGTAAGTACGTTCTGTCCTACGATGATGTTATGAATCAGCAGAGAACCATCATCTACGGTCAGCGCCAGTCGGTGCTGGACGACAGCGATCTGTCCGAGACCATGCTGAACATGGTGCGCGGTACGGTGGAGAACGCTGTCCTCAGCCATACCTCCGAGGGTACGGCCGCCGAGTGGGATTTCGCAGGTCTGCGCGCCGATCTCATGGGCTACCTCTGCACCGACGAAGATTTCAACTACACCGAGGATGAACTGAAAAAGCTCACCCAGCAGGATGTGGTCAAGATGCTCACCGAGCGTGCCGAAGCCCGTATTCACGAGCGTGAGGAGCTCTTTACGCCCGATCGTTTCCGTGAAGTAGAACGTGCGATCCTCCTGCAAAACGTAGACCGTGGCTGGATGGATCACATCGATGCCATGGATGATCTCAAGGGGAATATCGGCCTTCAGGCTTACGCACACCGCGATCCCGTGGTGGAGTACCGTATGGTGGGCGCGGATATGTTCGATGCCATGGTGGCCGAAATCCGCGACAAGACCGTACGAGCTCTTCTGACCGTTATGCCTAAGCCTCAGCAGGAGGTCGTCCGCGTGCAGGTGGCTAAGCCCCTCATCGAAGGCTTTGAGGGCGGCGCCAAGCCTTCGGCCAAGAAGGTCGTGCTGACCCCCAAGCGCTCCGTCAAGGTCGGCCGCAATGACCCCTGCCCCTGCGGCTCGGGCAAGAAGTATAAGAACTGCTGCGGCGCTAACCCCGCGGCAGGCAACGGGAATAACTGATAAATTGGAGTTTATCGAGGGCTTTGCCTCGAACCCCCACCAAAGGGACTTTCCCCAAAGTCCCTTTGGAATCTTCAAAACTTTTGAAAAGTATCAGAGTGCATGATTATCACTTTTTGAAGGTTCTTGAAAAAGTTTTTCCCCAAGCGTCCTCCCGTTCCCCCAATTTCACTTCCAAGGAGGCCTTGTATGGGCTTTGGTTTGCTCCTTTGTTCCTATTTTCTTTTGTCCTTCATGTCGGTGGCCATTGGTGACTACTGCTTTGCCACCTATATCATCGCCGCTATGGTAGGGATCAAGGCCATCGGAGGACTCAAGGATTATAACCCCCGCTTCTCCTGGCTGTACCCCTTTATGGCCGTGTATGGTCTTCTGGCGGTGTTCTATGCCGCCCGCGTGCTGGACGATCTGTTCTTGTGGAATCTTCCCATCCACGACGGTATTGCCCAGACCCTGGCAGAATGGATCCGTTTTGCCGCCGAATTGGGCTTTACCCTGATAGCCCTGTGGTCGTCGGCTGAGCTGGCGGCTTCTGTGGGCTTGGACAAGCATCGGATGCGCGGTTTTCGAAACATGGTCTTTACGGGCATCTGGGGCGTGGCACAGATCGTTCTGCTGGTCGTCCCCGTGTTGGCAACGGCCGGAAACGGGGCTTTGCAGAAGGTCCTGCTTTTGTACCTTTTGGTGGTATATCTGTTCAATAACTTCTGCTTCTACGGTTGTTTCTCCGCCATCTGCCCCGCAGGCGAGGAGTTCGGTAAGCCCTCCAAGCCCTCCCGCTTCAAGTTTATCAACGACATCAACGCAAAGCTGGATGCCAAAAACGAGCAGGCGCGGTTGGAGTATGAGCGGAATCAGCAACAGTCGAATCAGAAGTATTCCGCGAAAAACAATAACCGCCATCACAAAAAGAAAAAGTAAAAAACTACGGAAAGGACCCGCCATGGTGGGATATACGTATGGAATATAAAAACCAATCAATCGTAACAAAGAAAAAACTGTCCCGGTATTTAGGCCTTGGCTATATAGTGGCGGGCGCTTGCTTCCTGTTTGAGCCCTACATCGGAGTCATCGACCTGTTCCCGGATTGCGTAGGATATCTGTTCTTCTTTTTGGGACTTTACCGATTTGCCGATCTGGATGATCGCCTGCGAGAAGCCCTGAAGGGGGCTCGCAATTTGGCTCTGGTGGGTATCGCCCGCTGGATCGCTATGTTCCTGGCCTTCGGTTTTGTTTCTCCTATCGAACAACCCGTGTTCATGCTGCTGGCTCTCTTTACCCTGGCGGTGCTGGACTGCATTGTGCTGATCCCTATGTGGAAGCATTTCTGCGGTGGTCTGCTCTATATGGGCTCCCGCTATGATGCTACCGTCATGTTTGATCGTCGGAAGATGAACGGCAAGCAGGGCGAGTATAATATGGTGGAAAAGTATACAGCTGTTTCGACCGTGTTCTTCGTACTTCGTGAGGCTTTGGCTGTAGCACCCGAATTTACCGTCCTTACCCACGAAAAGGGCGGCGCCGAACTGGGGCAGGGAACCCACTACTACGATTACGTCGGTATGTTCCGTGGCTTAGGCATTCTCATTTCCTTGATTTTGGGTATCATATGGCTGATCCTCACCGTCCGATTCATCCGTAAACTCAAAGGGGACAAGCCTTTCTTTGAAAAATTGGCAGATAAATATCGAGCGGACATTCTTACCCGTCATGATATGTGGGCTATGCGAGCCGTCCGCGCTTCCATGATCTGCCTTATCACCGCCGCCGTCCTCTCCTTGGATTTCTATCTGGACGGTGTGAATCTCCTCCCCGATATGCTGATGGCCGTATTGCTCTTTATGTCGGTATGGTTCATCCGTCCCTATGCAGGAAAGAAGCCGCTTTTGTTGGTGGTAATAGGCGCTTTCGGGGCTGTTTCGGCTATCCCATGGGTCATGCAGATCCAAAAGTATTTCATTTGGACTGATACCGAAGACATCTTCCGTCGTGATGAGATTTACGCCCGTTGGCAGAACATGGTGCTGTGGCAGATCCTTTGCGCCGTGCTTTTTTCCTTCGCAGTTGCGCTCATTCTTCGCCACCTGTATCGTATGGTCAAGCGCTATACGGGTGTGCGAACCTTCCGGGATGGTTCTTCCTACGCTGAGGAACGAACCGAGTCCATTCATAGGCTGATCCGTAAAAAACTCATCGTCGTTATGGTTTGCGCCGGACTTGTCGCCCTGTCCACGGTGTTCTATTGGGGCATCATACCTACGCTACCCGAATGGGATTTCCAGCTTTCGGGAGCAGATGCCCAGACCCGGAATTACGTGGAAACGGCCATCACCACTATCTACCAGCTCCTGACCGACGGCTACTGGTTCATAGATCTTTGCTTCGGTGGTGCCTTGATCGCTGTCATCGTTTCTGCAACGAGTGAGATCTCGGAACAGATGGAGTACAGTTACATGATGAAGGATTAACTGCATTTGTATATATCCGCCTTTCTCGGTGAATACTGATACTGTAATTCCAATATTGCTTTGGATTACGGTATATATCCCGCCCTGAGCGGACAAAGAAAGGAAGCATACTATGCAGAACCAGAATCAGAATCGTAACAACAACCAGAACCAGAACAACCAGAACAACAACCAGAATCAGAACAACCAGAACAACAATCAGAACCAGAATAAGAATCAGAACCAGAATAACAGCCAGCAGAAGGCACAGTCCGAGAACCGTCAGTAATTCCGGTCTTGGGGCGGCGTGTCGTATGGCACGCCGCCCTTTTTGCTGTCTACATATCATACCGATTACATCCCTGCGAGAAAGGAAGTCATTTGATGGATAAGAACCTCTCCACCCGCTATATACAAGCCAAACGCGCCTTGTTTGACAAGGTGTATTCCTCCCTCAACGAAATGCAAAGAAAGGCAGTTTTCACAACCGAAGGGCCATTGCTTGTGCTGGCCGGAGCGGGGAGTGGCAAAACCACCGTCTTGGTTCGCCGTATTGCTTTTTTGATCCGCTACGGAAACGCCTACTACAACGAGACTGTTCCGACTGAGATCACCGAAGCCTATGTGGACGATCTGGAGAGAGCTGTCCGTTTGACGGTAGCGGAGATCGAGCAGATCCTGCCTGAATTCATTTATGATCCCTGTCCTCCTTACCGCGTCCTGGCCATTACCTTTACCAATAAGGCGGCGGGGGAGATCA
Organism: Eubacteriales bacterium; assembly: GCA_045645165.1. GTDB lineage: Bacteria > Bacillota > Clostridia > Oscillospirales > CAG-272 > CAMEON01. The sequence goes on along the minus strand of JAZRIF010000113.1, from coordinate 17,316 downwards.
AGAACCGCCTGATCGCCGAGCTGGGAGACGAAACTCTGGCCAAGGATATCTGGAGCGGTACCTTCCACGCGGTTTGTATGCGGATTCTGCGTACCCATTGCGGGCTCATCGGCTTTGCCCCCGGATTCACCATCTACGACACCGACGATACCAAAAAGTCCATCGTCGGCGTCATGAAGCGTCTGAATATCGACGAAAAGCAGTTCCCGCCCAAGGCGGTCATGACCGCCATCAGCCATGCCAAGGATCAGCTCCAGACCGCCGAGGACTTTGAGATTGAGGCCGGTTCGGACTTCCGCCTGTCCCGTATCGCCGCCATCTACCGTGGCTACGAAGAAGAGCTGCAGCGCTCGGGAGCTATGGACTTCGACGATATCATCATGCATACCGTCCGCCTCCTGCGTGAGAATCCCGATGTGTTGGCGCACTACCAGCGTAAGTTCAAGTACGTCTGTATCGACGAGTATCAGGACACCAACGTGGCCCAGTTCCAGCTGGCCGCCCTGCTTTCCGGGCAGTATAAGAACCTGATGGTGGTGGGCGACGACGATCAGAGTATTTATAAGTTCCGTGGCGCTACCATCACCAATATTCTGGGATTTGACCGTGTTTTTGAAGGCACCTCGGTCATCAAGCTGGAGCAGAACTACCGCTCTACGGGCACGATTCTGGAGGCCGCCAATAAGGTCATCAGCCACAACCAAGGACGAAAAGGGAAGAACCTCTGGACGGCAGGCGGGGAGGGCGAGAAGATCATTCTCCGCAAGTGTGAGGATCAGATGGGAGAATCCCGTTCCATTGTGGACACCATCCGCCGTTTGGTGGAGGATCGTCACTATACATATAAGGATTTCGCCGTCCTCTATCGCACCAACTCCCAGTCTGCGGGCATCGAGCGCGCCCTCCAGCGAAGCACTGTGCCCTACCGCGTGCTGGGCGGTACCCGCTTCAGCGACCGCAAGGAGATCCGCGATGCCGTCGCTTATCTCCAGCTCATTTCCAACCACGCCGACCGTGAAAGATTGCTCCGCATCATCAACGAACCCAAGCGTAAAATCGGCGATAAGACTCTGGCCGTTGTTTCTGCCATCGCAGAGGAGCAAAATCTCCCCATTTTTGAGGTGATGGATCGAGCCGATCAGTTTGCTGCCCTTGGCCGTGTCGCACCCCTTCTGCAGAATTTCACGGCCATGATCCACCGCCTCACCGAGCTCATGGAGACCCTGCCCCTGCCCGATTTCTTTGACGCAGTCATGGAGCAGTCGGGATATCTCCAAATGCTCAAGGACGGCGGCGAGCCCGAGAGAGACCGCGTGGACAACATTGCGGAGCTGAAATCCAACATGGTGGAGTACGTCAAAAATGCTGAGGAGGAGGGCATTCAGCCTACCCTCGTGCATTTTCTGGAGGAATACGCCCTGGTGGCCGACGTGGATAAATACGACACCGAGGCAGATGCCGTGGTGCTCATGACCATCCACAGCGCCAAGGGCCTGGAATTCCCCGTAGTCTTCCTGCCCGGTATGGAGGACGGCATTTTCCCCGGTATGCAGAATATCATGGGCTCCTCCGAGGATATGGAGGAGGAACGCCGCCTCTGCTACGTGGCCATCACCCGCGCCAAAAAGCAGGTCATCATCCTGCACACCCGCACCCGTATCTGGTATGGTCAGACCGTGGCAAACCCCCTGTCCCGCTTTGTAGGTGAAATCCCCGAGGAACTGATGCACAAGGAGGATCTGACCCTTGAGGCCATGAGTATGTCTGCGGGACTCGGCAACCGCCCCGCCCGTGAGCCTGCTCCCTACGAGCGTCCCCGCCGTCAGAAAGCCCCCGTTCACACCGACCGCATCACCGTGGGACAACCCACCCCTGCTGTCACCGCCGAGGCCCGTCAAAGCGTCAATGCTCTGGCCCCCGGTGACCGCGTCAGCCACGCCTCTTTCGGAGAGGGTGAGATCCTCTCCATTAAGCCCATGGGCGCGGACAAGCTGATTGAGGTCATGTTCGATACCGTGGGCACCAAGAAACTAATGGGTACCTACGCGAAACTCAAAAAACTGTAAGCACAAGGGAGAAATCATCATGAAGCAACTGAAACTCGGTATCTTCGGCCTGTGGCGCGGAGGCTCCTTTATCCACATCATCAATTCTCTGGAAAACGCAACCGTTTTCGCCGTCTGCGACAAGGACGAGAGCAAAGTGGCCGAGGCGCTCAAGCTCTGCCCCGAGGCCAAGGTCTGCGCCGATTTTGACGAACTGATGGACAGCGGCATCGACGCCGTCCTGCTTTGCAACTACTTTCACCAGCACGCCGTCTACGCCATCCGCGCCATGAAGCGTGGCATCCACGTCTTCAGTGAATGCACTTCAGGCGCTACCATGAAGGAGTGCGTGGAGCTGTGTGAGTGTGTGGAGGAGACGGGATGCAAGTACATGCTGGCCGAGAACTACCCCTTCAGCGCCGCCCTTTTGGAGGCCAAGCGCCTCACCGATGCCGGCGATTTCGGTCGTATCCTCTACGCCGAGGGCGAGTATAACCACAGCGGCCCCCGTGAGATGCTGGCAAGCCTCACCCCCGAAAAGTACCACTGGCGTGCATGGTTGCCTCGCTCCTACTACGTCACCCACTCCTTGGGCCCCCTCATGCACATCACGGGGCAAATGCCCGTGCAGGTCAGCGCCTTCGCCGTCCACTCCGACGTGCTGGAGCAGTATGACGATTTCCGCCACAACTACGACGCCTTCGCCATGATGAACTGCATGACCGACGGCGGCGCCCTCTTCCGCTTTACGGGCTGCGCACACATGGGCTCTCCCAGCGGCTACCGTGTGGTGGGTGAGTACGGCTCTGCCGAGACGGGACGCACCCTGGGTGGTAACCTCAACGTAACCTACCACTCCTGGACGACTCCCGAGGGTAAGCCCACCTCCGATACGTATTCTCCCGCTTGGCCTGCCAACGGCGAGCTGGCTGAAAAGGCCGGTCACGGCGGCGGTGATTTCTGGACGGTCTACAACTTCGTGGAGTATGTTCTGAACGACGTAGAGCCCTTCTTCGACGTCTACCGCGGCTGCTGTATGTCCGCCGTAGCCATCCTCGGCTGGCGAAGCTGCCTGGAGAACGGCAAGGTCTACGCCATCCCCGACTTCAAGGATAAAGCCCAGCGCGACGCGTGGCAGCACGACGACCTGACTCCGTTCCCCGATGAGAACGGTAAGGTAACCCTGCCTTGCGCGGTGCCTCATAAGAAATAAGAAATCCCCCAAAAAGCCCGAGGGACAACTTCGTCAAAGAAGTTGCCCCTCGGGTATTCCTTTAAAAAGATTAAAAGGATTTACATAATCCTGTTTTCAGATTTGGGGTGAACCCCCTGTGCGATTACCATTCCAGCGCGATTTCCTTGTGGGAATCCGAGGAATCGTAGATAGCCTGCATCATGCGGGCGGTGATGATGACCTGGTCGATGTGGGAGGGAAGCTTCTCGCCGGTGCGGATGCAACGGATGAAGCTGTCGATCTCGTTCTGGAACATGCTGACGCTCTCGTACTGAGGGGTGTCCTGCCACAGCTTGCCGTCCTTGGTGCCCCATACGGTGAAGTTGCCGCCGTAGTTGAGGCGGATGCCTGCCTTGTCGCCCAGGAAGTCGATGTAGGTCTCACTGATACCGATGTTCTGTGCCCACGCGCCGTTGAGGGTGATGGTGGGGCCTTCGGTACGAATGAAGCCCGTGACGCTGTCGTCCACGTCGTAGGTGCCGTTCAGATCCTTGGTGATCTCCGACCACATGTTCTCGTAAACGTAGTTCGGCATATCCACGCCCAGCTTGCAGAAGGCCTGACCCGAGACGGTCACGGGCTTGGGGTCGCCGGTGCAGTACATGACGATATCCAGGTAATGTACGCCCCAGTCGATAAGAGCGCCGCCGCCGGCGATCTCCTTAGTGGTAAAGGCACCGCCAAGGCCGGGGATGGAGCGCTGGCAACGGAAGGAGACGTAGACGTGGTAAACCTCGCCCAGTTCACCGGCTTGAATCAACTCGCGGATTTTGTTTACAGCGGTGTTGAAGCGGTTGACTACACCAATGTTGAGAACCTTGCCCGTTTCGTGCTGTACGTCCTGCATCATCTTAGCTTCTGCATACGTACGGGCGGCAGGCTTTTCGCAGAGAACGTGCTTGCCTGCGCGGAGAGCGTCGATGGTGATGGTGGTATGAGCCTTGTTGGGGGTGCAGACCGACACGGCCTCGATTTCGGGGTCGTTCAGCGCGTCGTGGTAGTCCACGATAGCGGTACCGCAGCCGTACTGTTTTACAGCGGCCTCTGCTCGTTCGGGGATGATATCGCAGAAATACTTGATCTCTACGTCGGAATTGTTCATGTAAGAGGGAATGTGTGCGGCATTAGCGATGGTACCGCAGCCGATGACGGCAACCTTGATCTTGTCCATGGGTGTCTCCTGTTCGTGTTCGGAATTTCCCGTGATGGGATGTACTTGCATTATACATGATTGTGTATGAAATGTCAAGTTTTTTTGGGTATTTTGCGAGAAATCGCGAAAAATCGGCAAAAGGTCTTGAATTTTTTAGAATAATGTGATACAATATATCTACCGATCAATATAATTTTGGAGGCAAACCATGGACGAATCTAAGAAGACCACTTTGAGACTTAAAAATCAATTATGCTTTCCCTTGTACGCGGCATCTCGCGAAGTCATAAAACTTTATAAGCCCTACTTGGACGAACTGGATCTGACTTACACGCAGTACATCGCCATGATGCTTTTGTGGGAGCATAAAATGCTGACCGTGAAGGAAATGGGAGAATTCCTGTTCTTGGATTCCGGTACCCTTACGCCCCTGCTGAAGAAATTGGAAGCCAAGGGATACATCAACCGCGCCCGCTCTACGAAGGATGAGAGAAATCTGAACGTGAGCATTACCACGGAAGGGGAAGGGCTGGAAGCCAAGGCTGTCCATATCGCCCGTGAAATGGGGAAGTTTAATCCTTTGTCTCTGGATGAGACTGTAACGATGTATCGTTTGCTGTATAAAATGCTGGGACAGGAGGACCACCCGCTCCCCAACTGGGCACAGTAAGTATAATCTGTCTTTTTTAAAACGGTATCCCCACATGCGGAATGCATGTGGGGATACCGTTTTTGTGCGTCAAGGTTTGATGTACGTATTATATATGGTCAAATAATCGGTGATGCATTCATTGTACCCGCCGCTCTTGGCGGTTACGCAGACGTAGCCGTGTCCGTCAGCCGCTTCGGCGTAGGTCACAAGGCAGAAACGGCTCTCATCGGTAAAGCCGGTCTTGCCTGCTGCTACGGTCACGGAGGTGGGCTGATTGGGAGTGATTCTGTCGAATTGGGTCACAATGAGGTTGTGGTAGAGGTTGTAGTTGAAGGTCTTGCCGTCAGTTCCGACACAGGGAGCGATGTAGGACTGGGTCTTGAGGATCTTGCGACAAAGATTCATATTCATGGCGTAGACCATGATGGAAGCGATCTCGCGGCTGGTGGTCTTGTGGTTTTCGTGGAACAGGCCTGTGGGATTCATGAAATGGGTATTGGAAAGGCCCATCTTCGCAGCCTTCAGGTTCATAAGCTCCACGAAATCCTCCTCGCTGCCGGCAATGTATCGGGCAAGCTCGCATGCGGCAATGCCGTCGGATTTCAGCATCAGGGCGTAGAGCATGGATTCCACCGTCATCTGTTCTCCGGGTTCCATACCGATGCCGGAGGATTCTTGACGTTTCATTTCGTCGTAGACCGCCTGGCTGACCGTGATGGTGTCCTGAAGAGAATCTTCGTTGGGGAGATTTTCAACGACCACGATCAGGGTCATGACCTTGGTCATGGATGCGGGATAGATCACCTCGTCTGCCTTGCGGGAGGCGATGATCTCACCTGTGGCAAGATCGGCCAGTGCCGCATAGGAGGAATTGATGGCCTCTGAGGGGATGATGGCAATGTCGTCTGCCCAGGGGAGCAGAGCCGTACCGCTTGCTCCGTCAGCAAAGGGACGGTCGCCGTCATTGTTGGCGACACCACTTCCGCTTTCCTGCACAGAAGGACGGGAAGGGAAGTTAAAGTCAAAATATTCCTCGTGAGCGCAAATGAACAGAACAGTGGTGAGGATGATGGCTACGACCAACGTGGTGATCAGAACGAAAATGTAAATGTGAAGATTGGAAGGAAGCGTGTACGTGGGCTTTTTCACTCGCCATCCGGACAGAATTCCTTTAACGGACTGCTCGGATCGGGGAGCTGGTTTTTTCGTTTGGGGATTGCGGGAATCAGTATTCATAAAGGTATCTCCAGTATGCATTTTATAAGAAAAGTCCGTTCCGGTCAGGAACGGACTTTTCTTACCGCTAAGGGATCTCTATCGGAGAGACCGACAGTGGATTCATGGCGGTCAGGAATCGGCGTTCTCAGGCCACGGTCGGAACCGTAACAAGGCAGTACAGAACCAGGATCACCACGAAGAAGATGATGCACATAGCAACGGTCAGCTTGCCGAGAAGCTGATCCCACTTGCCAGCCTTACCCTTGGACAGGAAGGTGTCAGCGCCGCCGGCAATAGCACCGGAGAGACGCTTATCCTTGCCGGGCTGCATCAGTACGGCAACGACCAGTCCCAAAGACACAACTGCCAGGACGATGCCAAGAATGAGTTCTACAATAGTCATTTGATCTATCCTCCAAAAAATGTTTGCACGCAGAGCGTGCGTATACGCTTACCGAGATATTATATCACACTCGGAAGAAAATTGCAATAGTTATTTGAAAATTTGTCAAAATATTTTTATTGGTCGGGTTTAGCGGACAAAACGATATCCACGGAAACATGTGCAGAGTCGCGGTATACGGTTAACGTGATCGTGTCTCCTGCATAATACTCGTTGATGATGTTCATGAGCTCATTCATGGATTCGATCTCTTCGCCCTCTGCGGCGGTGATGATATCACCGACCTCCATTTTTACGGCGGCATCCATACCATCGGAAAAGCCCATGACGTAAATGCCCGAAACGGCGGGATGAATCAGGTCATCCATGGCATAATCCTTCAACTCGTCCTCAAAGATCTGCTGTACGCCGTCGGCGGTGGGCAGATAGTAGGCATCTTCCATTACGTAAACGCCGGTAATGCCCAACATAGGGCGTTTATGGGAGAGGGAAGAGTTGATGTTATCCGCGTTGCCGTATTTCATAATAGCTTCCAGGATCTCCACGGCACCGTCGGAAGGAATGGCGAATCCGATGCCCTCGTAGCCGTCCGACAGCTTCATGGATACGACGCCCACGACCTCACCGTTGGTATTGATCAAAGGCCCTCCCGAGTTGCCGGGATTGACTGTGGTATCCATCTGAAGCAGACGAAGCTTCTTTTGGAGGGAACCGTCACTGTCGTCGTAAATCTTTACTTCGCGATTCTTGTAGGAAATGATTCCTTTGGTGGTCGTCCATCCAAAGTCGGGACCGGCGGGGGTACCGATGGCGTAGACTGTTTGGCCGACGTAGCACTGATCGGAATCGGCAAACGTGGCGGCGGGAAGATTTTTTCCGTTGACCTTGATCACGCCCAGATCATCCATCTCAGAGGATCCGATCATTTCGGCAGACATAACCGTACCGTCGTAGAAGGTGACCTTGATCTTGTTGGCCCCTTCGATGACGTGATGATTGGTGGCGATATACCCGTCTGTCGTCATAATGATGCCCGTACCAGTACCGCCTCCCTTGTCGGTTTCGACTTCGATGACCACGACGGAATGCTTGGCTTGCTCCACGCCTTCCACCGCCTCATCGTCATCAGCAGGATTGCTGATACCGGGGCGGATGATACCGCTTCCTACGTAACCGTCGCCGTTTCCGATGGCCAGAACGGCCACGAACATGGCGAGACTGACGAGAAACACACCGGTCATGACCATGGCATAGATCCATAGTCCTTTGTGCCCCTTGCGCTTATTGGTTGTTTTTTCGTGATGGACTTGATCGGCGTAGGTCCAGCGGTAGAGGAGCGCAGGCTCGACGTTGGGTGCTTGAATACTCTCTGAGGCCAATGAGGGCGACGATGCAGATACAGCCGATTCCGCTACTGTATTTTCGGTAGATACCCTCTTTATTTCCTCAGAAGAGGCTTCAGGCTGTAGGGAACCACCCGCTTTTTCGGGGGTGGGATCTGTATGCTCGTGTTCGTTCATGAGTTTCCTCCTTGTGGGTGCGTGGAGCGCCCTTTCGGCGTGGGGGGCTCGGTTTTGGCTAATGTAAAGGTAAATTCGCAGAAACGGCCGTATTCACTGTCTACCGTGATGGTTTCACCGTGGGCATCGATGATGGTTTTGGAAATGAACATGCCAAGTCCCACGCCGCTCTTATCTAAGCCGCGACTTTTATCGCTCTTATAGAATCGTTCGAATACGAAGGGAAGGTCTTCGGTGGGGATGCCCTGTCCTTCGTTGTAGACCTTGACCACGGCCTTGCGGCGACGAATGCCATCACCGGTTGACCAGATAAAGCTCATTTTCAGTTTGCCCCGTTCTGCTGAAAATTTCACAGCGTTGTCGCAAATATTGTACAGGATCTGATGGATAGCATCCCGATCTGCCAGAACGAACATACGGTCCTCATCACATTCAAATTCCACGTCCAGCTGCTTATCGTCGATCTTTTGTTCAAAGGAGATCAGGATCTGTCGTCCCATTTCGCAGACGTCAAAGGGCTTCATGTCAAACTTACGATCCCCTGCCTGCAGACGGGAAACATCCAGTAGCGCTGTGACCAATCGGGACAGACGGCGCACCTCGTCGGAGACTACCTTGAGGTAGTGGTCGGTCTGCTCGGGGGGGATGACACCGTCCAGAATACCGTCGATGAATCCGGCGATGGTGGTCATAGGGGTCCGTAAGTCGTGGGATACATTGGCCACGAAGGAATTACGCATCCTCTCCAGATTATCCAGCGCTTGAGACATCTGATTGAAAGCCACAGCCAGTTCGGAAACCTCGTCCTTACCGTGAACAGGAACGCGCACGTCAAATTGACCCACCGCCATCTTTTTGGCGGCTCGGCTCATATCTCGCAGGGGCGCGATGACGCGCTCGGTTATGAAGTAAATGGCAATCAATGCGGCCAGTACGATCCACATAGCCGCTACGATCATGGATCGCAGGGTGGCACTGACAGTATTTCCTGCCGTTTCAACCGTAGAGGTAACCATGACGTAGCCTACGGTACAGCCGTCTCCCTGGCGGATCGCTTCTACGTAGGCAAGACTTTGACCGTTCGCGTTCCATAATTGGCTGTTCATGAATTTCCCTCGGAGAAGCGGTTCGGATTCAGTCTCGGAGAGTACTGTGGCATGGGAAGCATGGCTTTTGGTACCATCGTTTTTCCCTTCGCCGCACAGCTCGGCGAGTTCCTCATCGGTGAACAGGGGCGATCCAAAAGCCGGCGTGGGTTCCAACACTTTTCCTGTACAGAAAATAAAGCCACCGCTTGCATCGGTGACATAAACGGTCATATCAGAGTGATCGGTGATGATGGCGGTGACCAGTCGCCGGATGTAAGATGCCGACCCGTTTTCCATGATGTCCGCTCGGATGAAATTCCCAAAATCCGTCTCACCACTCAACCCGTACAGTTCCGAGAGATTGTCGGAACAGGATTCGGAGACACGGACGATCTGATCCCTTTCTGATCGCAGCAGATCATTGCTGACCACGCTGTTCACAATAAAGAGCAACAGCAGAAAGCTGACCAGGAGCAGAGCCATGAATGTGATGATATACTTGGCAAATACGCTCTTAAACATAGATCATACTCTCCCTCGGAGGAGTGGATCCTCCGAGGGTTATCATACAGTATAGATGGTGAGGATCAGCCCAGGAGTTCAAACTTGTAGCCAACACCCCAAACGGTCTTAAGGGTCCATTTGTCGGAGATGCCTTCCAATTTTTCACGCAGACGCTTGACGTGAACGTCCACGGTACGGGAATCGCCTAAGTAATCAAAGCCCCAAACCTTGTCAAGCAGTGCGTCGCGGGTGAAGACGCGGTTATAATTGGATGCAAGGAAGTAGAGCAATTCCAGCTCCTTGGGGGGGATATCGATGGAACGTCCCTTGAGTTTGAGCTCATACTTCAGCTTGCTGATTTCGATGTTGTCGAAGCGGATGACCTCGTCATCGCTCTGGCTGGTATGAGCCTGGTAGCGGCGAAGCACGGCCTTGACGCGGGCTGAAAGCTCCTTGGGATCAAAGGGCTTGACAACGAAATCGTCGGCGCCCAACTCCAAACCGAGCACCTTGTCGAACACTTCGCCCTTAGCGGTGACCATAATAATGGGCTTGGAGGAAATTTCCCGGATCTCGCGGCAGACCTGCCAACCGTCCTTCTTGGGGAGCATAATATCCAGAAGTACCAGATCGGGCTCGTACATTTTGAAATAACTGACACCCTCGGCACCATCTGTAACGGTCTTTACTTCGTAGCCTTCGCTTTCAAAATACATTTTCAAAAGGTCGTTGATATTGGGATCGTCGTCAACGACGAGAATTTTCGTGTCCATCATAAGACTTGATCTCCTTTTGATTCTTCCGTATTTCTACGGATACAATTCTATCATATAATTAACATGGGAATATTATGTGAAAGAAAACTGAATTTTTGTCGAATTTTGGCTATGAATCCATGCACATAAGATTCCGTTCATAATTATATCATACAATGCCGAAATTGTAAAGAGTTTTTGGCAAAAAAGTTTCTAAATTTCTTATTTTGTTGAACATTTCGTAAACAAACGGGCTAATTTCGGAAAAAAGGATGGATAAACGAGTTTGACGGGACAAAATTTGGGGGTGTCTCAAAATGGAAATTTGAGACACCCCACGGTTTATTCATTCATGTTTTTCACGATCTCGGATTTCTTGGTAGGCATGAGCAGAGCCACAGCACAGGCTGCCGCCAGTATGACGGTCACCGCCAACCCTGCTTCCAGACCGAAAGCACCGCCGTTGACAAGCTCTGCCCACGTGCCCGTCTCGAAAACGGAAACCAACGGGGAAGGCGAGCCTGCAATGCCGCTGACAGGGATGCCGAAGAAATTTCCTTGGGCGAAGTTCCACATGCTGTGCAGAGCTCCCACCATCCAGATGCTCCCGCGGCGCAGAGTCAGCAGGGAGGCAAACAGACCGAACAGGAAAATATTCAAGAGAGCGATAACGGATATGCCCGGATTGCCCAGATGGAGCAGGGAAAAGAGGAGCGCGTTGGCGACAACGCAAGCCCACATAGGCCATCCGCGGGACAGGGAAACCATCAGATAGGAGCGACAGAGCAATTCTTCAGACATTCCTTGAATGAGGAATGCTACGAAAAACAGTATCAGCAACACGGGGGAGGGAGCGACCGATGCGACACGCAGAGTCAGGGTTCCGCAAGCGACACAGAGAAGCACGGCTCCGCCGAACAGAGCAAAACCGCCCAGCAGACCAATGCCATACTCCGCGAGCGCGCCGTTGCCGGTAAACCCAAGGCTTCCGAGTGTACGCCGCTCAGCCAATAGGCAGTATAGGAGTACGACGGCCACGGTGGAGACGGTGGCAAATATTTGCAGAAGAAGGCGGACAGGGAAGGAGCTCTCGGGGAAAAGCCCGATTGCGGCATCGTAGAACAGATCACGTCCAAGCTGGGACAGGAGCATGACGGGAATAAACAACAAAAGAACCACCGCCGGGTGCCTGGTCAAGCGCTCTTTCGGGGTGGGGATCAGCATATTCGTTTTTTTAAACGAAGGAAGTTTCATGGACGCCTCCTAACAGTCTGTGGCTTGTGTGAACCGACTACTCTTTCATTATACCATAGAACATGACTTTTTGCAAGAGTATCCGTGAAAATTTTCCGAAGTTCCATAGAGGAATTTTTGACCGAAAACTGTGCAATATTTACGAAAATACATAAACCGACAAGAAAACCTCTTTACAAAATCACAACAATATGCTATAATAGATTTAACCAAAGGGGGGAACCCCCAACCCCTCTGAGGCCAGAAACGCATAAGGAGGATACACCATGAAGATCACGATCGTAGGAAGAAAGCTGAACGTTTACGAGGACACCCGTGAGCTGATCGTCAAGAAGCTGGCCAAGCTGGATAAGTATTTCAAAGCTACCGGCGATCCCGAGGCCACGGTCACACTCAGCCGTAAGCGCAACGTCTCAAGCCTGGAAGTGACCATCAATGCGGGCGGCACCTTGTTCCGCAGTGAGGTCGAAGCCGATGACTTCCGTATCGCCCTGGATCAGACGGTGGATCACATCGAGGGTCAGATCCGTAAGAACAAGACAAAGCTGGCCAAGCGTCTGCGGGAGAACGTCATAGATATGACGGTCATCCCCGATCCCGTGGAGGAGATTCCCGACGACGAGCCCATCATTCGCGTCAAGCAGTTTGAATTCAAGCCCATGACCGCTGAGGAGGCCATCATGCAGATGAACCTTCTGGGGCACAGCTTCTACGTCTACAAGGACATTACCACGGGAGACACCTGTGTGGTCTACACCCGTAAGGACGGCGCATACGGCCTCATTGAGCCTATGAAATAAATCATTTTCCGTCATAGGGCGGCTCTAAGGAGCCGCCCTTGTTGTTAGGAGCGATAGTATTGAGAAAGTTAAATTGGGGTTTACCAGGGGGCGTTGCCCCCTGGACCCCCACCAAAGAACTTTTTGAAAAAAGTTCTTTGGAATCTCAAAAACTTTCAAAAAGGGTTATTAAATCATACTTTTTTAAAAGTTCTTGAAAAGGGGTCCGGGGAAAACTTCGCAATGTTTGCTGAAAGCAAACTTACACCGAGCAAAGCGAGCAGGCTTTCAAGAAGTTTTTCCCCGGGCGTGCTCTCGCTCCTCTATAACCCCCAATTTCCTCCTCCAAAAATTTTAAAAATATTTTCCCTCTCCGTATTGACAAATCCTCTGCGGTGTGCTATACTACAAGTGTACTACCCCGAATAGTGCGGTTGGGGCGGTTGGCTCGAGACGCCGCCCGCCGAGAAAGGAGTCCTATGCTGCTGATCGACAAATTATCCGGAAAACCCGTTTACGAGCAGATCGTCGATGGAATCGAAAAGAATATCCTCATGGGCGTTTATGAGCCCGGCAGTGTACTGCCCTCCCTGCGGGAGCTGTCGGTGACCCTGGGGATCAATCCCAATACCATTCAGAAATCCTACGCCGAGCTGATCCGCCGCGGCGTCATCATCCCATCCCCCGGAAGCGGCACCTACGTCGCCCCCGATGCCCCTGCCCGTATCCGTGAGGCCGCTGAAGGAAAAATAAAGCAACTGGAGGAAATGGTCGCCGAGCTGGCTTTGGCCGGTATTCCCAAGGAGGAAGTCCTGGCCGCCGTTTCCGCCGTATACGCCCGCGCAGGGAAGGATGCTTCCACCCCTGCCCCAATTCTCACCAAAGGAGGAGAGTCGTCATGATCCAAGCCCAACACGTAACCAAAACCTTCTGTTCTGCCAGTCAGCCCGATGCTCATATCGCTCTGAATGACCTGTCCTGCACCATCCCCGGCGGCTGTATCTACGGTCTCGTCGGTTCCAACGGCGCGGGTAAATCCACTTTTCTGCGCCTGCTTTCGGGCGTGTACCGCCCCGATAGCGGCAGTATCGAGATCGACGGTCTCCCCGTATGGGAGAATCCCGAGGCTAAGAATAAGATCTTTTACGTCCCCGACGATCTCTACTTCCTGCCCCAGACCAATATGAATAAGATGGCTCACTACTATAAAGCCCTCTATTCCAAATTCAACCGCGAGCGCTTCGATAACCTGACCCAGACCTTTGGCCTGAATCCCAACGCCAATCTCAACACCTTCTCCAAGGGCATGCGCCGTCAGGCCGCCACCATTCTGGCTCTCTCCACCATGCCCGACTACCTGTTCTTCGACGAGACCTTCGACGGCCTCGACCCCGTCATGCGCCGCTTGGTCAAGCAGGTCATTTACAACGACGTGCTGGATCGCGGCACCACCACCATCATCACCTCCCACTCCCTCCGCGAGCTGGAGGACACCTGCGACCAGTTGGCTCTGCTCCATCAGGGTGGTATCGTCTTTGAGTCGGATATCCAGAACCTCAAGACTGCGCTCTTTAAGGTGCAGACCGCCTTCAATACTCCCTTCACAAGACAGACCTTTGAGGCGGCGGGCATCAACATCGTGTCCTACACCCAGATGGCCAGCGTGGCCACCTTCATCGTCCGCGGGGAACGTGCCGCCACCGAGGAAAAGCTCCGTGGCATGAATCCCCTGCTGCTGGATATGCTCCCTTTGAATCTGGAGGAAGTGTTCATCTACGAGATGGAGGCGCTGGGTTATGCCTTCAAGGATATTCTGATGTAAGGAGGTGCTGTCATGAACGTCAATCGAAACAATATCTCAACCCATTTGTTCAACCCCCGCCTGTTCCTCGAAGCCCTCAAGCGCCTTCGGGTTATCGGCCTGGTCACCGCCATCCTGTCCGTGACGATCTCGGCTTTGGTGCCCATCGTCGTTTGGATGATCCGCGCTCCCAAGTTCGCATCCTTCACCATCGATACCCGTCTTCTTTGCTTCCCGGTAAGTCTGGTGGTATTCATGGCGCCCCTGTTCTTTTCCACCCTGTTCTCCTTCCTGCAAAAGAGAAAGGAATCCGACTTCTTCCACGCCATCCCCTACACCCGTACCTGCGTGTACGTCAGCTTCACCGCCGCTACGCTGGCCTTCATATTCGCCATCCAGGCAGCCTGTGGCCTCGTGGCGGGCATTATTTGGAGTATGATGCCCAACCTGACCTTTGATCTGGGCGGCATGATCGCCTACGTATTCATCTGTATGCTGGCCGCCGCTATGCTGTCCTCCTTCATGATGCTGGCGCTGACGGTTTCGGGTACGAGTAACTCCTGCACGCTCCTGTACGTTCTCTTCGCAGGCTTTGTGCGGGTGGTGTGCGGCATCTTCCTGGGCTGTGTCAGCAGCATTGATCTGATTCCCACCGAGACCATGGGCTTCTTCCTGCCCACTTGGTTTTTGCCCATCTCGGTCGTCTACTATTTCGGTGCGATCGAGGATGCGTCCGACATCATCTACAGCTTTTCCAATATCCTCTACTCTTTCGCCGTCACCATCGGCGTGTACGCCCTGGCAGGCTTCTTCTACTGCAAGCGCAAGTCCGAAATGGCGGGTAATCCCGCCCCCGGCGTCCGCACCCAGGCGCTGTTCCGCATTCTGTTTACCCTGCCTCTGGCACTGGTGATTCCTCTGTGCCTGATTACGGGTAGTGACGAATCCACTCTGCTTTTGGTTCTGACGGTAATCACCCTGCTTGTCTACTTCCTCTATGAGCTCATCACCACCAAGCGTCCGAGAAATATGCTCCGCGCCATCCCCGGTCTGGCCATCGTCGCGGGAGCCTGCATCCTGTTCTCCTTGCTGTTCCACGGCTACCGCACCGTTGTGCTCTACGAGAAGATCGACACCGAGGATATCAAGTCCGTATCCATTGATTCCAATATATTCGGTCATAATACTTACCAGAGTTATCTGGTCGATGCCTACGCCGTCGACGATGAGGGGATCCGTTGGATCATCGCCGATCAGTTGGAGGAATCCCAGGAGAGGGAACGGTTCAATCAAAATGGAAGTGACTATTGGAGTCGCAGCACCGTTACCATTCGCCTCAAGGGCGGCCGTACCGTGAAACGGAACATCATACTGTCTCAGGAGCATATTTCGACGATCACTCAATTCATCCGCGAGGAGGAAGAAGTCCGACAGCTGTTGTATAAGCTTCCCGTCAATCGGGAGATTAACGGTGGAAATCTGGAAGTCATGTTCGATATGCACACGGATTTCCCGCATTTCTCTGATGAATCCGACATACAGGATCTTATGGAGATATTCCGCACGGAGTTCGAGGCATTGACGGATGCCCAGAAGGATCGTGTCATGGCGGCTACCTTTGCTGATGGGTATGATTACGTGACGGGGAACCACCTGGTTTTGACCCTGTATGGCCGTGTTGGGGGAGAGTCTTTCCGCAACCGCTACTACATTACTGAGGATATGCCCGTCACCCGTCGCCATCTGCTGATCATGAACAGCCTTGCCGAAGAGGGCTGGTTCAACGATGAGAACGACGGTATCAACGGAATCGCATCCACGATCCTACAAAAGCTGGACGGTAATCTCGAAAATAATTCCTATGAGAAGCTCGCCGTCAATATAGAGGGCTTTTCCGCCGTCGACAAGGGCGAAAAAGACATATTGCTCGACGGAACCGTTTCCGGTGATACCCTGCGGGAGATCGTTGCTCTGCTCGCAGAGCGGAATCTAACCAAAAACATCGACAATATGCAGGATCATTATGAAAAGGTTTTCTTTACCGATGATACGTACTGCGTCTGTTTGACAGTAGAAGGAGAAAGCAGAAAGAATCGCTTCCTGAACGTAAACGTCAGCGGCCTCTATGAATTGACCCCCGAGGATTGGAAAGCCTTGGAAAGGCTCTTGGCTGATAAGACCTATGAGTAAGGAGGTTTGCCTATGAAACGAATCTTGATCTTGTGTCTGGCAGTTGCCATGCTGTGCCTCGCGTCTTGTCAGAACCGAGCCGAATACGTGCCCGCGGGAGATTTTTACTTGAAAACATCTCCGTCGCAAGGGGACGGCGGCGCTGCCGACGTCATCAGTCTGGAAGCCACGTACAAATCCTATACGGGGGACGGCGATATCACCGTGCCCATGAAGGTGGGATTCGGCCACTTGCCGTCAAGCTACGATCCCCCCGCAGACGCGAAAGATACCTTCTACGCCGTGTATCGGGTGATTGAAGCGCCCCGGCAAGCCGAGAAGGAGGCCGCATGGGAAAAGAAGGTCGAGTATGCCGAATCGTGGTATCTTTCCAAGTATAATTCCACCGAGCAGGTGAACCGCTCGTTTTTGATCTTCCCGCTCTACGGCGAATTCTACCCGCAGTATTTTGAAACCGTTGATCTCGTTTTTCCCGCAACCGTAGAGAAAGGCTATTTCGAAGTGAGCCTGTTTTACGTGAGCGAAACGGGTGACGCGTGGCAGTTTTGCGGCTTGAAGTTCTACTTTGAACGGGTAGACGGAGTCCTCACGCTGGATCCTCATAACGAGTAAAATGATGCAAATCCAAAACCTCCATCGCCGTTTGAGACGATGGAGGTTTTGTCAAATTGGAGTATGTAGACCAGGGGCTTTGCCCCTGGACCCCACCAAAGGGACTTT
>JAZRIF010000112.1:0-17376 GCA_045645165.1 Eubacteriales bacterium | reverse complement strand
GGGGCAGACCCTTGACCGGCTTGGATAGGAACTTGTCAAGCCGCTGTCCCGCGTCGTCTTTTTGAATGGTTAGGATTCGCATGGGTTCTCCTTGTTGGATGGAGTAGAGATAAATTGGGGTTTGTGGGGGCGGGGGAACGCCAAAGGGAAACTTCTTGAAAGAAGTTTCCCTCTGGACACCCTTCAAGAACTTTTAAAAAAGATTATTTGATAATACTTTTTTAAAGTTTTTGGGAGTCCAGAACCCTTTTTTCAAAAAGGGTTCTGGTGGGGTCCAGGGGCAAAGCCCCTGGCCGATAAACTCCAATTTGAAAGCAATTACGTCTGAAAAAGGGAGAGGGCAAAGTAGTCTTCCCTCTCCCTGAAAGATCTTACAGAGTACCGAAAATACGGTCGCCGGCGTCACCGAGGCCGGGGACGATGTAGGCGTGGTCGTTGAGGCACTCGTCCAGAGCGGCGGTATAGATATCCACATCGGGATGCGCCTCCTGCACGGCCTTCACACCCTCGGGCGCAGCCACGAGGCACATGAAGCGGATGTTGGTACAGCCGTGCTCCTTCAGCTTGGTCAGAGCATCCACGGCAGAACCGCCGGTGGCCAGCATGGGATCCACCAGAATGACCAGACGCTCCTGCACGTCCACGGGGAGCTTGCAGTAGTATTCCACGGGCAGATGGGTATTTGGGTCGCGGTAGAGGCCGATGTGGCCTACCTTGGCCACGGGAACCAGTCTCTGCAGGCCGTCCACCATACCGAGACCGGCGCGGAGGATGGGCACGATGGCCAGCTTACGACCGGAGACCATCTTGGCCTTCATTTTGCAGAGGGGAGTTTCGATATTTACGTCCTCCAGGGGCAGGTCGCGGGTGAGCTCATAGCCCATCAGCATGGCGATCTCGTCCAGAAGCTCGCGGAAATCCTTGGAGCCCGTCTTCTTGTTGCGCATAATGGACAGCTTGTGGGTCACGAGGGGATGATCAACGATATGCAGAGTACTCATAGTCAAACTCTCCTTTATTTTTACAGTCTTTTAGTGGTTTGGATTCGCTTCCCCTTTATTATACTCCCTTTTTTTCAATATTGCAAGAGCTATGGACAAATTATTTGGAGAAAAACAAAACTTTTACACTTTTTGTATTTACATTTTGCCTCTGTCGTGGTACAATTATAGTGAAGTATTATACCCAAGGAGGCAATATGTCCTCAATCAAGAAAACACCCACCTTCGCCGCCCTCACCCTGGGCTGCAAGGTCAACCAATATGAGACCGAGGCCATCTGCGAGGCGTTGGAGGCCTGCGGCTTTGTCCAGCGCCCATCCCATGAGATCTGTGATCTCTATATCCTCAACACCTGCACCGTTACCGCCGAGTCGGATCGAAAATCCCGCCAGATGGTGCGACGGCTCATCCAGAAGAATCCCGAAGCCGCAGTCATCGTCACGGGTTGCTCCGCTCAGGCTCACGCCGAAGCCTTTGCCGCCATCGACGGAGTATGCGCCGTAGTGGGCAACCGTGACAAGCTCCGCGTGGCCGAGATCGCCCGCGGGCTGGTAGAAACAGGCAAGCCCGAATCTCCCGTAGTGGAGGTCCCTTCTCTGGAGGGCGCATCCTTTGAACCCATGTCCATCACCCGCTTTGCCCGCGCCCGCGCCTACGTCAAGATTCAGGACGGCTGTGAGTCCCGTTGCGCCTACTGCGCCATTCCTGCCGCCCGCGGCCCCGTCCGCTCCAAGCCCATGGCCGACGTGATCGCCGAAGTCACCGCACTCACCGAGAACGGTTGCCGCGAGATCGTCCTCACAGGCATCGAAACGGGGGCATGGGGACGGGATCTTGATAAACTTCGCCTGCAGGATCTGCTGATGGAGATCGACAAGATCCCCGGCATCGGCCGTATCCGTCTGGGTTCTCTGGATCCCACCGTCATGACCCAGGATTTCGTGGATAAGATCAAGGAT
The DNA here is from genome assembly GCA_045645165.1 of Eubacteriales bacterium. Taxonomy (GTDB): domain Bacteria; phylum Bacillota; class Clostridia; order Oscillospirales; family CAG-272; genus CAMEON01. The sequence continues at coordinate 15,416 of JAZRIF010000112.1, read as the reverse complement.
CTCTCATCCCTCGCACCTCACTTCCATCTCTCTATGCAGAGCGGCTGCTCCGCCACCCTCGCCCGCATGAAGCGCAAGTATAACGCAAGGCAGGCCGAGGCCGCCATGGCTCGCGTCCGCGCCGCCATCCCGCAGGTGCAGTTCACCACCGACATGATCGTGGGTTTCCCCGGGGAGACCGACGAGGAATTCGCAGAGAGCGCAGATTTCGCTCGTCGGGCAGGTTTCCTCCACATCCACGTGTTCCCCTACTCCAAGCGGGAGGGTACCCCCGCCGCGACCATGAAGGATCAAGTGCCCGAAGCGATCAAGCACGAGCGGGTCAACCTCCTCTCCCGCATCAGCGAGGAGACCTGCGGCGCCATTCTGGACATGGCGCTGGCTGACACGACACGGGATTTCACTATCCTCCCCGAAACCCGCGGAGATGGCTTCGTCATGGGACACACCCCCGACTTTCTGGAGGTCAAGGTACTGACCGAGTGTCCTCTGCCCGGAGGCGAGGTTTCCGTCCGTCCCCTCCACAGAGAGGGCGAGATCCTGGTCTGCGCCCCTGCTCTTGATTAAATCACTCCAACCGCCATATACAAGGAGCTTCTATGTCCACCTTTACGAATGCCCCTGCTACGCCGCCTTCTGTCGATAGCCACACCTTCGTCCCTGCCCTGCAGGACAACATAGCGGTGCGCAACCTACTGACCGATCCTATCGCTGCGGCGTTACATCAATGGAATACCGATCTGGGTCTTTCCATCAGCGAAGCCGCCTACAAGCGTTTGTATGCCTTTTTCCGTAATGCGGCCCACCGCGATCCTACCGTGGGGGAACTGCGGCTATTGGACGCCCTCGACCGTCACGGCAAGGATGTCCCCGATCGCATCGCCGCAGGAGAATTGACTACAAGCAGCGCTTTTCTGGCTGAGACCTGGGCAGATATGATGCAAAAGCACGGAGATGCTCACGGTGTTGGTGCCCCCTTTAGCGGGAAAACGGCGCCCCACGCTCCGCCATGCACCCTGATCGATGCCCTATCTCTGCTCCGCTCCGATACCGCCGACGGTCGCGCGATCCTATCTGCGCCCTGGCAGGAAGCAGTTGCCGCCACCGAGGGATATACCCCTGCCGCCCGCTGGATCATTGGAGAGGAAACACGCTCTCTTTGGTTACGCGAAGGCGCGCCCCGCCCTGTCACGCCTGCCCGTCAGGGAGATCTGATCCTGTATCTGCCTCGCGTAGAGCTCGCGAAAATTCTCGCGTTTTTGGCAACGGAATCTTCGATGACCCCGCCCTTTTCAGGCGATCTCTGCGCGATTGCAAAAAAATCTCTGCTCCTGACCCTGACCGATCTGTGCCCCGCCGTGGATCTCTACGCAGACAGATTGCCCGAGGATGCATCGGAACCTGGTCGTATCCCCGTAGACATGCTCTGCTCCTTCCCCGACGTTAAAGCAGACGGAGTGTGCGATTACCTGCTCCGTTCCCCCTTGCATCAGGTCAAGGCAGTCACCGAAGCCCTGAAAAAATTCGGCATCACCGCCATTGTCTGCGCTCGTGTACGGGCTGTGGGGAATACCGTGATCCTCATGCGCGATCCCCAAAGCAAGCAGGACATCCCCGTGGTGCGTCTCCCCGCGGCTCTGCTGGCATCCATGAGCCCCGTATACCTTTATCCCATGGAGATCAGCCTGAAAAAAGCCACTCAGCCTCCCCACGCGCCCGCACCGGCTCGTCTACCCTCTGCTCTTCCCGCAGAAAACGGTTTGACCCCTGACAACCGTGAGGCCGTTTCCCTGACGGTACACGAAGGGAAGATCCTTGCCATTCCCGACGCACTTTTGCTGACCTCCACGACGACATCTGTCCTGCGGAGTGCCGAAACAGCTTTCACCCAAGCCGCCGACACCGTGGTTACCGTGACAGATTGCCTGCTTTCCGCGGATGTTCACCCTGCTGACATGATTCTGTCGGTCTCCCTGACCGTCTCTTCAACCGACGTGCTGAAAGACGGCACCGCGCTGGCTGCGATCATGGGCATTTACCGAGTGGCATCTGAACGTGGACTTTCCTTGGAGAATCCTGCCATCACGGTTGCCCCAACGGAGGGATTGCTCCGCGTAACGGTCACCGCCTACGCCGCAGACGAAAACGAGCTCTCCCAGCGGTTCGATTGCCTCTCCGACCGTCAATGGCGTGCCTCGGGTGAGCCCTGTCACAAGGAATCCCCCGGATTCCTGCTCCCCGTCATCCGCCGTCCCTACGAGGGATGTCTGAAAGCGTTATCCGCCGCCTTAGGCCGCAATGCCGCCGCGCGTTGCATCATTCGCCCCGTGATTATGGATGAACACGAAATCGACATTTCTGACGGATCCAATGCCCCCCGCAAAGAAACCACCTACACCCTGAATGCCAACTCGGTAAAAGAATTCTGCGAGCAAATGCACAACTGGCTCACGCCGATCTTCTGCATGAGCGAGGAGGATACCCGCACTCTTCTGTCCGAGTCCGCCGTGGTGGATTCTCTCAACCGTCTGATCGACATGGGGCATCCCGTCATCGTGTTGGGGGAATCCTGCAAACCCTTTGCAGAGCTTGGATTTCTGCCCACCGCCCTCGCCTCGCTCAAGGCGATCCCCGTGAAGGATCCCACCGCAACCGTCACTTACACCTTCCCCGCCGAGCCTGCTACCCGCCCCCTGCGCGGCGAGCTCCTGACCCTGCAGGAGTCAATGGGCAACCGCCCGCTGCTGACTCTCCGCCTTTCCAACGGCACATCCATCTCCGACGGCTTTGTCGGTCGAAACGGCAAGGTTCTGGGCATTCTGAACGGCGTGGACACCACGCTCCTGCCCTTGCTCCGCAAGCATAATTTTGAAATTTAAAAACAAACATATGAAAGGAAGCTCCACCATGAAACACGTTTTTGAATCCCTTAAGGTCAAGCCCCGCACCGTCATCCTCGACACCGATATCGGCCCCGACTGCGACGACGTGGGCGCGCTGGTCTGCCTCATTCATTATTCCAAGAAGTACGGCTTCCCCATTGCCGGCGTGTGTAACTGCACCTCCAACAAGGCGGGCAACGGTACCATTGATGCCATTTGCCGTTGGTGCGGCATCGAGACCCCTTATCTGGGTCAGTGGAGCGGCGCCGATTTCATGAACCAACCCGAATACCACAAGTATAACGACACCGTGGCAGAAAAGTTCTCCGAGGCCTACAAGAACGGCACGCTGAAGACCGTGGACGAGGTGACCTTCTACCGCACCCTGCTGGCAAAGGCCGAGGATGACAGCGTTATGGTCATCACCATCGGTATGTTCAACAACATCGCTTCCCTGCTGGAGAGCGGTCCCGACGACATCAGCCCCCTGACGGGTATCGAGCTGGTCAAGGCCAAGGTCAACTGCTTGGTGAGCATGGCCGCCATCCTGCCCGAGGGCCGCGAGTGCAACGTCATGTGCGACTACAAGGCATCCCAGAAGGTCTTCCGCGACTGGCCTACCACCGTCTACCTCTCCGATTTCCACATCGGCTGGCAGGTCATGACGGGTTACGACCACATTCAGGATCCCGAACAGATCGCCGCCTCCCCCCTGTCCATGGCCTACCACCTCTACACCAAGGACTGGACGCACCTCCCCGTCAAGGGCATGAATTCCTCCTACGACCTCACCGCCATCCAGTTCGCCGCTGAGGGTGAGGGCGACCTTTACACCCTCCTGGATCCCGTTGACCTGGAGTTCTACGCCGCCATTCCCGAGCAGCCCGATCTGCCCGATGCCACCCGCGCTATCCCCAACCCCGACGGTAAATTCCGCTTCATGAAGAAAATGGTGGAGGATCAGGTCATCGCCGATTCCCTGAACAAGATCCTGCGAAGCTACTGAGAAATTGCAGTTTGTAGGGGAGCGAGGAGAGCGCCAAAGAGGAACTTCTTGAAAGAAGTTCCTCTCTGGACTCTCTTCAAGAACTTTCAAAAATGATGATTTATGAATGTTTTTTGAAAGTTTTTGAGATTCCAAAGAACTTTTTTCAAAAAGTTCTTTGGTGGGGTGCAGGGGTGAAACCCCTGCCCGTTAAACCCCAATTTGAACCCATCCGATCTTTCTGAGAAAGAGAGTATAGAAGCAACATGAACAACGCATTATTTTCCTACATTGCCGCCTGCCCGACGGCTTACAATGCCGTTTCCCATACCGCATCCATGCTGGAGGCCGAGGGATATCAGCCCCTCTGCGAAAGCGCCGAGTGGACGCCGGAAGCGGGCAAGGGCTACTACGTCACCCGTAACGGCTCGTCCCTCATCGCCTTCCGTATGCCCGAGGGAGACTTTTCGGGCTTCATGATGACAGCCGCCCACGGGGATTCTCCCTGCTTCAAGATCAAAGAAAACGCCGAGCTGACCGACGGCCGCCACCTGCGCCTGTCGGTGGAGCGTTACGGCGGTATGCTCTGCGCCACCTGGCTGGATCGCCCCCTGTCCATTGCGGGACGGATCACGGTTCGCACCGAGAGCGGGCTGACCACCAAGTCTATTGACTTGCAGGACACCCACGCGATCATCCCCGCCGTGGCCATCCACATGAATCGCAACGCCAACGAGGGCGCCTCCTACAACGCCGCCGTGGACATGATCCCCCTCTTGGGTGAAGCCTCCGACGCAGGGCTTTTCCGCCGCCGCGTGGCTGAGACCGCAGGGGTCTCGGAGGACGCCATCCTCACCACCGATCTGTTCCTCTACAATCCAGAGCCCGGTATGGAGTGGAACGGCTACATCTCCGCCCCCCGACTGGACGATCTGCAGTGCGCCTTTGCCTCTCTGACCGCATTCATTGAAAGCGGAAAGACCGATGCCAAGCCTGCTTCCCTGCCCGTATTCTGCCTCTTTGACAACGAGGAAGTGGGCAGCCAGACCAAGCAGGGCGCCGCCTCCACCTTCCTCTATGACGTACTGAACCGTGTGTCCGCCGCCTGCGGGCTGGACGCCGCGGGCATGGCGCGCAAGGTGTCCCAGAGCTTCTTAGTCTCCTGCGACAACGCCCATGCGGTGCATCCCAACCACCCCGAGTACCAGGACAAGAACCACGCCGTCTACATGAACGGAGGCGTGGTGGTCAAGTACAACGCCAACCAGCGCTACACCACCGACGCTGTCTCTGCCGGTCTTTTCGGTCTCATCTGCGAGCGTGCGGGCGTGCCGATCCAGCGCTACGCCAACCGCGCCGATATGCCCGGTGGTTCTACCCTCGGCAACATCGCAAACACCCAGGTCTCCCTCAACACCGTGGACATCGGTCTTCCCCAGCTCGCCATGCACTCGGCTTTCGAGACAGCAGGCGCAAGAGATACCGAATACATGGTCAAGGCTCTGACCGAGTTCTTCGGGGCGGAGATCCGCATGGGAGCGGATGGAGTGTATCAGGTAAGGTAAATTGCAGTTTAGCGGTGAGTTAGGCTTATGTACTTTTCTGCCCCTGGCGGCAGAAAAGTACCAAAAGAGCGCCACTCAAGGGAGTCACCCACGGTGCCTCCCTTGAGAAACCCACCACCTGGTCTGCGCGACTCTTCCGCCCACGGAGGGGCGAAAGAGTCTGATTGCGCGCAAAGTCGCCAAGGCCCGATAACCCGCACGAACGGCGGAGCGCCGTCCGCGCGGAGCACGCCCTTTTTCTCTGCCGGCAGGTAGTGCGTTTGACGGATAGCAGGCCTTGCCCTGCGGGGCAAACTCCCGGCAACCGCGACCATGGCCGCGCATCTGCTTTGGGTTGAGTTTGGCGGGGCGTGAGAAAAGCGTCTCCGCAGGCTTTTGCGGAGTGCTTTTCGAATCCCCCGCCGTGTATATCCTCTGTCAAACAGACCCATATAGGGAAAACAGGTGTCCAGAGGGCGCCCAGCCCTTTGGTGGCGTTCTTTTGGTACTTTTCTTTCGCCACGGAAAGAAAAGTACACAAACAAACCCACCGATAAACCCAAATTTGACCGCAACCAACCGCAAAAAAAGTCGTCTTATATATTGTACCCCATACATCAATCCAAAAAGGAGGCTCCCATGGAAGATAAGCAAATCGTCGACCTGTACTGGGAACGGGACGAACGCGCCATTTCTGAGAGCGACGCGAAATACGGAGCGTTCTGCGCCCGTATCGCCATGAACATACTGGACAACGCCCAGGACGCCGAAGAGTGTGTCAACGATACCTACCTGCGCGCCTGGAACGCCATTCCCCCGAGCCGCCCCACCAAGCTGGGGGCGTTTCTGGGCAAGATCACCCGCAATCTGTCCTTGGATCGCTACAAGGCCAAGAAAACCGCCAAGCGGGGCGACAGCCTCTTTCTGGTTTCTCTGGACGAGCTGAGCGAATGTGTCCCTGACGGAAGCACAGGCTTTGGAAGCGGCTTTGACGATGAAGTGGAGGCCCACCGCATCGGAGAGTGCATCAATCGCTTTCTCCGCAAGCAGTCGGGAGAGGTGCGGGACGTCTTTATCTGCCGTTACTTCTATTCCGACTCCGTCGGGGAGATCGCCCGCCGCTTCGGGCTTTCCGAGAGCAAGGTCAAGTCCATGCTCCACCGCGCCCGCGGTAAGCTGAAAAAATCTCTGGAAAGCGAGGGCATCCGTCTATGACACACGAGCAGGAACTGCTGGCTCGCGCCATGAGCCACATCGATGACGACATGATCCTCGCCGCCCGCGCCCCCCGCAAGAAGATGCGCCGCCTGATTCCCTACGCCGTGGCGGCCTGCCTCATCGTAGTGGTCGCGCTGGTGTTCCCCTACCTGCGGACGGTCATCAACGTGGATAACCTCTTTGCCCCCGGTGACGAAGTGAATAGGGAGGAAGCCGGTGCTCTGTCTCCCGAAGCCTATCCCTATGCTGAGCAGGGGACACCCGTAACACTGGGCGGCACGACGATCACCCTGACCGCCACCACCAAGACCACCGCCACCTTTACCGTGGTCAAAACCGATGATACCCCCGTCTACGCCATGCTCTATGATCTCCGTGAGGGCGCTCTGGCCTCCACCGAGCCCGACTACAAGGACAAAGGTATCATAACCATCCGTCCCTACACCCTCCATATCTATGTGAACGGTGCCGCTCAACCCGTATATACTCTTCCCGCTGCTCCCGGCACCTACGAGATCGTCGTGGACTTCTCCATCATCCGCAACGGAACCTACCCCATGCGGGAGTACATCGGCTTTTACGCCTACATCGGCAAAGATGAGGAAGCCGTCACCGAACGGTTCTCTCTCAAAGTGATCCCCCAAGCCACCGAAACGGATATCACGACAGAAGCTCCGGCTGAATCAGCCGAATAAACCATTGGGTATCCGCCCTGCAGTCTGCAAAAAGCGGATACCCCTTCGTTTCAACCGTATATTTCTCAATTTTTTGTAAATAATCCACCCTTCCCCTTGTATTTTCGAGAAAAATCATGTATAATAAAAGATGTATGAAAATACAAGACACCACAAACTGACAAGGAGGTAGGAGCCATGTCTGACAGCGGCAAGATCCTTTATTTCGACGTCCCCGCCCCCCCATGCTCCGCTGCGGCAGAGCTTCCTATTGAGTTAACTTCCGATACTCACAAAACTCTGCACGATTTGATCTGCGCCATGAAGATCTGCGGTCAGAATCCCATTACCCAATTGACCGGCTATCTCATTACCGAAGATCCCACATACCTGCCCGAGTGCGCTCGTGCCCGCGCTCTGGCCCGCCATATCGGTCGGGACAAGCTCATGGAGCTCCTCATCGAGGAATACATGGACCACCACCCCACCGACACCCCCTCTTCCTGCCTATGACACCACGCTTGATTTGTTTGGACCTGCGGGATGGTCCTCCTCGGCCTGTAACCGTCCCTCCCGCCCCGGCCGTCCTGTGCCTGGGAAATTTCGACGGTGTCCACTTGGCGCATGCCGCACTTCTGGAGCAAGGAAAGGCTATGAAAGCCGCCTTGAACGCGTCACGTCAGGATGCTGACGTTCTCTGCGGCGCTTTCTGCTTTCTTTGTCCTTCGGGAGACTATTTTCTCGCCCCCGATGCTAAGCCGACCCATTTGACCACCCTCAAAGAGCGCGTTCAAGCACTGAAAGAATTGGGCGCGGAGCTGATCTGGCTCTGCGATTTCGCCGCTGTGAAGAATCTCCCCGCTGAGGATTTCATTGAGCTTCTGCGGACTAACTGCCTCTGCGTAGGCGCCGTCTGCGGATACAACCACCGCTTCGGCCTGGGTGCCAAAGGTACCCCTGAGCTTCTCATTGAACGCTTTGGCGATGACTGCGCCAAAGTCCTCCCTCCCCTGGAGCTTGACGGCGCCCCCATCAGCTCTACCCGTATCCGCGCCTGCCTGCGCGCCGGAGATGTCGAAGAAGCAGCGCGGCTGTTGGGTCGTCCTTACGCCTTGGAATCCCGTGTCATGCATGGCAAATCCCTGGGACGCACATTGGGCTTCCCCACCGCCAATCAAGTCTTTCCGGCTGACCGCCTCGTTCCCGCTCTCGGTGTTTACGCAGTGCGTTGCCATACCCCGCTGGGTGTCTACATGGGTGTTGCCAACGTCGGGCTTCGTCCTACGGTGGACGATCCCGGTCGTGTCAACTGCGAGACGCACATCATTCACTTCTCGGGCGATCTGTACGATAAGCGTATTAAGGTAGAGTTTCTGAAATTCCTCCGTTCCGAAAAGAAATTCAATTCCATTGACGATCTGATTGCCGCCATCGGACGGGACGCCGAAACCGCAGCCGCCTATATCCCGCCGCAATCCTGATTCCACCATTCCCGAAAGGAGTACGCCGCCATGACCAAAGCCAGTCTCCGAGCTATCTCGGACAGCCGCCGTCACGCTCGGCGTACTTTTTTGCTGTTTATAACCCTGACGCTCCTCCTCTCTTCCCTACTGCTCTCTGTTCACGGCGAACCGGAAGCTCCACCTCCCGACAGCGAGGTGGGTAGTGTTCTGCTCATCAATCTGGAAAATAACCTGACCCTCTACGAAAAATCCGCCGACACCACTATATATCCCTCCTCATCGGTCAAGATCATGGCTGGCCTGCTCGCCTGTCGCGCCCTGGCCTCTCGGCTGGAGGAAGAAGTGACCATCTCCGCTGCCATGCTCTCGGGAGTGGAGGGACGGCGTATGAATCCACCCTTGGCCGACGGCGAAATACTTACCGTCCGCGATCTGCTCTACGCCGCAGTCTGCGGAGGCTACAACGACGCCACCATGGTCGTAGCCTGTCTGTCCTCGGGTTCTGTGGCGGCCTTTGTGGAGGAAATGAACCGTGAGGTACAGCGCATCGGCACCATCCATACCCGTTACACCAACCCCACGGGACTTCACGACCCCGCTATGGCCACCTCGGCGCGTGACGTTTCCCTCATCGCCCGCGAGGCCTACGGAAACGACCTGTTTATGACACTCAGCTCCACCCGTACCTACACGATCTCCGCCACCAACATTGCAGACGAGCGGATCTTCACCAACCGCAATGCCCTGATCTCGGACAGCAGCAACAACTACTTCAACGGCCATTGCGCCGGCATGAACGCAGGCATGACCGATGAGGGCGGCTGGTGTGTGGTCACAGTCTGTGAACGAAACGGTGCTTCCAATCTCTGCATCGTCATGCGGGGACAGGACGTGGCCACGGGAGAGCTCATCCCCGCCTACGTGTTCACCAGCCGTCTCCTGGCCTGGGCCAACCGCGCCTATATCTACCGCACTGTCCTGACCCCTGACGATATTCTGGAGACTCGCCGTGTGAGCATGACGGGCGTGAGTAAATCCAAGGCAGATATTGTTCCCGTAAAGGATCTGAAGGTCTACCTCCCCGTCGATGCTGACATCGAGGAGGGCTTGACATACACCACTGCGCTGGACGGCGGCAATCTCACCGCCCCCCTGACCGCAGGACAAGTGGTGGGCACGGTCACCGTCACCTACGAAGGTCGGGTGGTGGGCAAGGCCGACCTCACGGTCACCGAGGATTTCGCACGCAACGGCTTCCTGTCGGGGCTCATGGGCTTCCGCAGCTACCTGACCGGCCGTCCCTTCCTCATCACGCTGATCCTCTTTGCCCTGATGCTTCTCGTTTACCTCCGCATGACCACAGGGCCCGGCGGACGGTATGGAATCCGAAACGTGAAACGGAAACGGGTGAATTACGTAAAAAGACGATACTGAAAAGAACCCCGCAAGCGGTCGGCACGACGGCTTGCGGGGGGATTTTTTATGAGGGAACGTAGTTGTAGTGGATGGTGTAGGAGCCAGTGTTGGTGTCCCAGTCGGTTCCCTTGGTGATGGCTTCCCATTCGGATTCGGTGCCGGTGAAGTAGATATCGGTCAAGCCGGAGCAATTGGAGAACGCCCCCTCTCCAATGCTCGTCACGCTGTTGGGTATGACGATGGAGGTCAAGCCGGTGCACAAGGAGAACGTCCCCTCTCCAATGCTCGTCACGCTGTCGGGAATCTCGATGGAGGTCAAGCCAGTGCACCAGGAGAACGCCTCCCAACCAATGCTCGTCACGCTGTCGGGAATCTCGATGGAGGTCAAGCCAGTGCAAGTGGAAAACGCACTCCAGCCAATGCTCGTCACGCTGTCGGGAATCTCGATGGAGGTCAAGCCGGTGCAATGGGAGAACGCCCATCCGCCAATACTCGTCACGCTGTCGGGAATCTCGATGGAGGTCAAGCCGGTGCAATAGGAGAACGTATCCGAGCTAATGCTTGTCACGCTATCAGGAATAACGGCGGAGCTCAAACCGGAGCAACGCAAGAACGCCCGAGTGCCAATGCTCGTCACGCTATCAGGGATGACGACCGAGATCAAGCTGAAGCAACCGGAGAACGCATCATAGCCAATGCTCGTCACGCTGTCAGGAATCACAACGGAGGTTAGACCGGTACAATTGTCGAATGCAGAATCTCCAATGCTCGTCACGCGATACCAAGTATCATCTTCTTGGAACACAGCCGGAATAACCAGATCCTCTCCGTCCTCGCCCGTATAGCCAATCTGGGAACGGTTTTCCGATGTGACCGTGAAACTGACAGGGATTATGGTATCCATGTTGTAAGAATCCCCGCAATCGGAACAGGTGTATAAGGTGTAACCATTCTTCGTCGCGGTAGGGGCGATAAAGGCGGAGGTATAAGTGTGTCCGAGTGCATCAATAACCGTTTGATGAACAAGAATTTCATCACAGTCGGCACAATTTTTGCCCTCGGTCAAGCCGGTTTCAGTACAGGTGGGGGCTATCTCAACCAACACTTCTTCGATATGCACATGCTGCGTTGTGACTTCTTCGGTTACCGCCACGGTGGTCTCTTCTTCGGTCATCTGCTCGGTCATTTCAACCTCAGTTTCTATCGTTGTCTCGTCAGGCGGTTGGGTATCCCGCTTCGCCTGCCACCAAAGGCCGACGCCAAGCGCGGCTACCAGCGCAACCGCCGCGATGATGCCGATGATCAAAGGAGCTTTCCTTTTCTTTTTCGGCGGCTCGGGTGCGAGATAGAAGTTTTTGGACTCGATCGCAGGAGTCATATCACCCTGCGGGACGTTATCCATATCAGTCATTTTATTCTCCATTCTGACGCCAGTCGGCGTTTTTTCTTTTATCCATGACCGAATTATAGCACATCGGGAAACGTTTGTCAAGTCCTCGCCGCAATCTTTCGACACCCCCCGACACCCTCCGTCATATACTGCTAACGACCCGCCACGGCGGGACACCAATACCAATCTATATGGAGGTATCCGCATGGAAAAACAAGATTTCCTGCCACGCCCCGCGATTACCGACAGCGGACGGCTGTGTGATCTCCCGCCCCTCACCGCTCCCCTAGAGGGGAGCGGCGGTTGCGGCTGTGAGCGAACCAACCCCTGCGTCGGACACGAGGGCTGCGGCGAGGGAAGCTGGGGGCTGTGCGAGCATCCCCTGGCCATGGTCTACTCCCCCTGCCAGTATTTTCGCGCCCTCTACGACCCCGCCACGGCCCTGAACCGCGGCACCCTGTTCACCGAGCTTGACCTTCCCTTCGGCGGCGAAGGTAGCTTTACCGCTTCGGACGAAGGATGCGCCTGCCGTCTGAATCGCGCAGAAAGGAGACGGTCATGATGAATCAGTATTACGGCGTCAGTAGTTTCAGCGGTCGCGGCGGCCGCTATGACTATGATCGCGCCCCCTACCGGCGTCCCGGCAATCGGAGTGGAATGCAGGGCAATATGCATGGCAATATGCCTGGCAATATGCCCGTCAATATGCCCGGCAATATGTCCGGCAATATGTCCGGCTGTATGTCCAACCGAACCTTCGGAACCACCCAGGGCAACGGCACCTGCTCCGGTGGGAACAGCAACACACCCCGTCTGAGCGGTTGCGGTTGCGGTTGCGGTATGAACCGAGCGCATCAGCACGATCACCGCGATCACAATGATCACAATGATCACAATGATTACAACGCTCATAACGATCATCGCGCTCACAACGACCATCACGACCACGACCGTGACGGCTGCAACCACGCAATCCCTGCCGTAAATCACGCCAACGGATGTGGTTGCGGATGCGGAAACGGCACGGACACCGCCGCCTGCAAGCGACTCATGGATCAGATCCGCGCGGTAGATTTTGCCCTCTACGAGACAGTCCTTTACCTGGATGTCTATCCCAACTCCTGCGACGCGCTGGAGACCTACCGTAAGCTCAAGGCCCAAAGCGAAGCTCTCCACGCCGAGTACGAGGCAACCTGCGCCCCCCTGACCGCCTTTGGCAACAAGAGCGACACCTCCTGGGACTGGATGGGCAAGCCCTTCCCCTGGGAATACGACGCAGACTAAGGAGGTACCGTTATGTGGATCTATGAGAAGAAACTGCAATATCCTGTCAAGATCAAAAACCCCAACCCTAAGCTGGCTCAGATCATTATTTCCCAGCTTGGCGGCCCAGACGGTGAGCTGGCTGCCTCCATGCGCTATCTGCACCAGCGCTACGCTATGCCCTACAAGCAGGTGGTGGGGATCCTCACCGACGTCGGCACCGAGGAACTCGCCCACCTAGAGATGATCGCCGCCATTCTCCACCAGCTCACCCGCAACCTCTCAGAGGAAGAGATCAAGGACAGCCCCTTCGCTACCTACTTCGTGGATCACACCACGGGGCTCTACCCCATCGCCGCCTCGGGCGTACCCTTCGACATGAAGTACGTGGGTATTAAGGGAGACGTGATCGCCGACCTGCACGAGGATCTGGCGGCCGAGCAGAAGGCTCGCGTGACCTACGACAACATCCTCCGCCTCTGCGACGATCCCGACGTGCGGGATCCCATCAAATTCCTCCGCGAGCGGGAGATCGTGCATTACCAGCGGTTTGGTGATGCCCTCCGCATTACCCAGGACAATCTGGACTCCAAGAACTTCTACGCCTTCAACCCTGCCTTTGATCGCAAGGGCTTGAAATAATCCTCTACAAAAACCGAATCCCCCTGCGGCGTTGAACCGCAGGGGGCGTTGTTTTTCGGTCATAAATAACCGTTATTCGGTTTCTTTCTTGCGTTTGACCGCCGCCATGGGCAGGATGGCGATCATCAGCAGGATCATGCCGGGTTGAACCGCGCTCGCACAGCCCTTCTTCTCGGCAGACTGAGTTTCCGTGGCCGAGGGTTCCGTCTCGGGCTCGGTCTCGGGATCCGTTTCAGGTTCCGTTTCGGGCTCGGTTTCGGGTTCCGTTTCAGGTTCCGTTTCAGGCTCGGTTTCGGGCTCCGTCTCGGGCTCGGTTTCGGGCTCAGTTTCGGGTTCCGTCTCGGGTTCCGTCTCGGATTCCGTCTCAGGCTCCGTCTCGGGTTCCGTCTCGGGCTCCGTCTCGGGTTCTGTCTCGGGCTCCGTCTCGGGCTCCGTCTCGGGCTCCGTTTCAGGCTCCGTCTCGGGCTCGGTTACTTCGGGCAGAGCCTCGATGACTTCGGTTTTCAAAACCTCGTGGCAGGTCGTGCATTCCTTATGCTTGCTTCCCTCCGCGCCGGGTTGCGGTTCTCGGTCGATGATCCAATCGCTCGGGCTGTGGCCCAAAGCGTCCACATAGGAGTCGATGTAAGTATCACCGCAGTGACAGGTATGAGTCGTGAAGCCCTGTGCGGTGCAAGTGGGATCGGTTACGATGGATTCGTAGCTGTGACCCAGCGCCTCAACCTCGCGAGTCTCGGAGTGGTCGCAGCTAGTACAGACTCTCTGCTCACTTCCCTTTTCGGTACAGGTAGGAGCCTTGGTCTCAATCCAGCTGCCCATGGCATGACCCTTGGCATCGACATAGCTATCGATGTAGGTATCTCCGCAGTGGCAGGTATGGGTGGTATAACCCTTCTCAGTACAAGTGGGTGCGGTTACAACAGACTCGTAGCTGTGACCCAGTGCCTCAACCTCACGGGTTTCGGTGTAGTCGCAGTTGGAGCACTCGCGAATCTCGCTTCCCTGTTCAGTACAAGTGGGAGCCTTGGTCTCATTCCAGTTGCCCATGGTGTGACCCTTGGCATCGACATAATTATCGATATAGGTGTCACCACAGTGACAGGTATGAGTGGTATAACCCTTCTCGGTACAAGTGGGTTCGGTTACGACCGACTCATAGCTGTGACCATGCGCCTCAACCTCGCGAGTCTCGGTGTGGTCGCAGTTAGAGCACTCACGCTTTTCAGAGCCGGCGGTAGTGCAAGTGGGAGCCTTGGTTTCGATCCAGTTGCCCATGGTGTGACCCAGAGCATCTACATAGCTGTCGATGTAGGTGTCACCACAGTGGCAAGTATGGGTGGTATAGCCCTTTTCGGTGCAAGTGGGAGCGGTTACGATGGACTCGTAGCTGTGACCGGTTGCATCAACCTCACGGGTTTCGGTGTAGTCGCAGTTGGAGCACTCGCGCTTTTCAAAACCAGTAGTAGTGCAAGTGGGTGCCTTAATCTCATTCCAGTTGCCCATGGTGTGACCCAGAGCATCTACATAGCTTTCGATGTAGATGTCACCACAGTGGCAAGTGTGGGTGGTGTAACCCTTCTCGGTACAAGTGGGAGCCGTTACAACAGATTCGTAGCTGTGGCCCAGCGCCTCGATCTCGCGAATCTCGGTGTAATCGCAGTTCTGGCAGTCTCTCTGCTCGGAACCAACGGCAGTACAGGTAGGTGCCTTGATCTCAACCCAGTCGCCCATGGAGTGACCCTGGGCATCAACATAACTATCGATATAAATATCACCGCAGTGGCAGGTGTGGGTGGTGTAGCCCTTCTCAGTACAAGTAGGAGCTGTTACTACAGACTCGTAGCTGTGGCCCAACGCCTCAACTTCGCGGGTTTCGGTGTAATCGCAGTTGGAGCACTCGCGCTTTTCAGAGCCAGCGGCGGTGCAAGTGGGTGCCTTG